>JBBTSS010000028.1:0-5634 GCA_038064635.1 Patescibacteria group bacterium | reverse complement strand
AAAGTCACCACAGAAAACAACTTGCAACCCTCCAAAAGGTTTTTCATATCTCTTCATGTGCTTTGCGACGAGGTCGAGCATATTCAAAAAATTACTCGAAAGCATTGAGATCTCGTCGATGATCAACACTTCTACACTATTCCATTTTTTATAGAGAGATGGTTTTTCTTCAAAATTTTCTAAATCATACTTTGTGATGTTTTCTTTTATACCGATACCACTCCATGCATGAATGGTCGTACCGTTTATATGAGTACTAGCTATACCAGTAGACGCTGTCACCGCATGAGGGACATTGT
Source organism: Patescibacteria group bacterium (assembly GCA_038064635.1). Lineage (GTDB taxonomy): Bacteria > Patescibacteriota > Minisyncoccia > Phycocordibacterales > UBA9973 > UBA9973. Next base: position 5,335 of record JBBTSS010000028.1, on the reverse strand, counting down.
GTTTCTTTAAGTATTGAATGTATTCACGCAAGACATAACTCTTTCCAGAACCCGCAGCTCCAGTCAGGAACGTAGTGTGTCCCATCTTTAATATAGCGAGAGCGTCTTTTTGGATCATTTGTCCATTATAACCTCAATCACTCCTTTTCTTGAAGGACTTTTCATATATGCTGTCCATTTTTTAAGTTCTGGTAAAACAAGTGGTATGGAAATGGAAGGTGTATTGAAAGCAATAGTCGTTGTAAAAAGTTTTGCAGCGATACGTTCTTTTGCTACACATAAGTCCAAATCTCCAGACAAAATTATATTTTCTCTTTCCATCACAATATCAAAAGTAGTTTCAGAAAACTTTTCGATATTTTTAACAAAGATAACTCTCTCAGAAAAATCTAGAAGATGCGTAGTCGCATCAGAAAGAAGGCTTTCGTTTGCAAGTATAACAACTTGAAAATTTGTTGCTTCTTTGAAATTTATAACTGAATCCACGAAAAGTACCTTCTCATAATCCCCATCTATCTGCTCCATGAATTGTTCTCTAGCCATAGGATATGCACAAAGAAAAATAATTTTCACTCCTTGAGCAAAAAGCTGAGCAACCAGAACAACAGAGAGATGTGAGCCTCCCATCTTTTCTTTGTATTGAATCAAGCACGGTAAATCATTTGGCTCAAAGATAAAATCTTTATTATCTAGTATGGTTTTATCAATCATATATATATTATATTAAAAATTATTTAAAAAACACTTCAAGGGACCCTTCACCACCGTCTTGAATCTTTGATTGATTAAAACGAATATTCTGCAAAGTCAGGTATCCTCGTACAAAATCTGGAAGTACGGGCCCATTTGAACTATTTCTACCCCTACCTACAATAAGACGTACATGGGTGTAATTTCTTTCAGTTATGAGCTCATCTATTATTTCCTGACACTCAGAAGTAGTGTATCCATGAAAATCATAGACCACCTCTGGTATTTGCGGATATTTATTTCCTTTGCCTTCATAATAACTCATGATGTATTAGAGTAACATATCAAATGAAAAAATTAAACAATACACACTACGTAAACACAACTTTGAAAAGAGGCTCGTTCAGGCTATAATGGTGGTGCGGTGAAATGTTTATCGCATGTTCTTTATAATATGGAGTTAAGGGTTATCCTTTCTCTATATAGTAGAACGCTTAATTTTTTTAATTTTGAGCGTTCTCGGACTCGGGCCTTCGGGCCCGTTTCGGGCGATTAGTTTAGTGGCAGAACAACGGTCTCCAAAACCGTTGGCGGGAGTTCGATTCTCTCATCGCCCGCCGATTTGTGATATTATAAAAAAATGCAAACATTACTTTTATTATCAAGTGGTAGTTTTTTAGATAAAGACCTATCAGGTATATTTGATAAGCCTTTAAAAGAATATAGACTCGCACATATTATAAATGCTTCCAAGGGTCAAGGTGTTGGAAGCCTCGACTACATGGAACGTACAAAAAATAGACTCCTAAATCACAACTGTGAATTTGAAGATATTGATCTAGACGGAAAGAATGAAGAACAATTAAGAGATATATTAAAAAATTTTGACGGAGTCCTTGTAAACGGAGGAAGTACTTTTTATTTATTAAAATCAATCAGGGAAAGTGGTTTTGAAAAAGTTTTAAAAGAATTACTACCAAAAGGGTTCATCTATATTGGTATCAGTGCAGGAACTTACGTCGCTTGTCCTACTATTGAAATGGCTTTCTGGACGAACCAAGACAAATATCATCATTATGATTTGGAAGATTTTACAGGAATGAACTTAGTGCCATTTTTAACCACGGTGCATTATACTTCTGAATACGAAGATTTATTAAGAGAAAAAATCCCTTTAAGCAAATATGAAGTGAAAATACTTACCGACGAACAGGCTATTTTAGTAAAAGATGATAAAATTTCTTTACTCGGAGGAGATGAAATTAAATTAAACTAAAAACGTAAAAATACTAAATAGTATATACACATCTATTGTTTCTTTATATACTCACCGACTGACTTTAAAAAAATAGGAAATACTGCTTCGCGCATTTTGACAGGATTTTCTTGATAGATTCTAGCTATATTTTCTGGGTATTTATCTTCTTCTGTGATGCTTGTACCCATACTCAATTTATTCTTACCAACTTCTATATGACCTTGAAAAACAATAGTATTTGAGTTTTCAAAATTAATTATCTCCGCAGCACCAGTAGGCAAAAAAGTAGCTAAAACAGTACCTTTAGAGTCATTAGTAAATCTTATTTCCTGACCATGATTTTGAGCTATTTGTATATCTTCAGGAAAATCTTTGGACAACTGGTCGCTTTTACCTAAATTAGTCAATTTTATTGTTTGCATACCAGCGACCCTCTCTTCACCTTTTTTATCTTTCACCCAACCTATTTCGAGCCCTTCTTCGTTTGATAAAAGTTGTCCACCAAAACACAAACCAAGTTTAGGAATATTCTCTACTTTTGATTTTTTTATTAAATTTCTAATTTTATCTGTCATCTCAATACGTGCAGGTATGCTTTCTTCTAATACATTGGCTTCCGAACCAGAAAATACAACTCCAACACAATCAGTCAAATCTGGCGCAACTTCATCCGGATCAAAACCATGAAATACTTTAAAACGAGAGTCTCCTTTTTCAAATCCTAAACAATAACGCATATTTGCATCAAGAAAATTTTCTCCGTCTTCGAGTTCTTTGTATCCGGTATCTTCTTCGTTTACATACATCAATCTATCTTTATCGACATATTTGATATCACCACTTCCCATAAGCCCTTTATAAGTAGCGTTCACGTATAAAATAAATTTACCTTCTGGGACTTCTTCATTTGCTACTTCTTTTGTCTTTTCAAAAATTTCTTTTGCTTGAATGACAGCTCTCGTAGCATTTTCTTTTAAAGTTAGTGCTTCACCGTCTATTTCAATTTTAAAATTTGGATCGCGCCAAAATTTATTTATTTTAGCTTTCTTTGCTTCCTCAACTTCTATTGTTGAATTTAAAATCCTTACTGTTTCATTCATCTGTCTATTATATATCTAAGTAGTATTTTATGAAATAAAAATAAAAAAACCAGGATCTACCTGGTTTTTAAAAATCTATACAGTTGATTCTTTGAGAGTGCTATCCATAGTGCGTATAATCATATCCATGTTTTGAGTTGATTTGATGATGTATCCACGAACCCCTATATCTATACCAGCAGATACAGCTTCACTGATATCTTTTGTAGACGAAAGTTCTGAAGATATAAGTATGGGTATCTTTCTGCCTGGATTTTCTTTTTTGAAAGCTTCCAAAAATTGTAATCCTCCCATTTTTGGCATCATAAGGTCTAGAATTATGATATCTGGTTTATCTTTTTTGAGTTCATCGAGTCCTTCTGCACCATTCCATGCATGTGTAGCTACGTATTCTTCCTTTGGAAGGGAGTCTATCAATGTCTTTGCGAAAATTTCATTATCATCAATAATCAAAACTTTTTTCATATTTTATCTCAAAAATTAAACGTTAATATTATATGTAGTATTATACCAATGGCAAAGTAAAAAAGAAAGTACTACCTTCCCTTTCTTTAGACAAAACCCCTATCTCCCCTTTGTGTTCATTCACTACACCTTTCGCTATGACAAGTCCGAGCCCTGTTCCACGGCTTTTTTTAGATACAGCATCTTTGTTATTTAATTGTTTAAATTTACTAAAAATACTCCTTATATCATCTTGCTTTATCCCTATACCGGTATCAGCTACCATAATGACAAGAAAAGATTCTTTTTCATGAAGCAATACTTGCACCACTTTTTCTGGAAAAGTATTCACAGACTTATATCCAAGTCTCTCTGCTTCTTCTTCTATATTTGCACCAGCTTCATGCAAAAAAGTAAACACTTTTACTTCCCCATTTTTATTTGTATATTTTATAGCGTTTGAAATAAGGTTCGACAAGACATGCTCAATAGCATCAGGGTCAAACATCATATTTTTAGGAACATTTTCACTAAATGCTGCCGAAAGAGACACACCAGCGTCTTTTGCTATCGTTTGATAAAACTCTACCCTGTCAAAAACAACTTTTCGAATGTCTGCTTCCTGCTTAGTAATAGTAAACTTCCCAGCTTCTATCTTGTCTACGTCTAAAATATCACTTACGAGCTCAAGCATAGAAGAAGAATTTTTGTGTATTAATTCTACATAGTCTTCGTAGTTCTTTTGTTCTAATTTTATGTTTTTATTATTTAAAAGTTCAGTTATTTTTTTGATACCATCGAGAGGTGAACGAAGTTCGTGTATAAGCATAGAAGTAAAATCTTTCCGTAATGTCTCTACTGCTACCTCAGAAGTAATATTATGAAAGACCACCATACCTCCGGTGACGATGTCGTGCCCTAAAAAAGAAACACCCTGTACAGGAAACACAAATATTTGAAAAAATTTATCTCCAAGTTGAATATGCTCCGAAGAATATTCTTTTTTTGAACTTATCGCTTCATGTAGACGGTCTATAATGTTAAAGTTATTACCTAAATAACTTACAAAATCAAAAATAGTGGCTTCTTTCTTTTCAGGCAAATGAACTATTCTCTTAGCTGCGATATTCACAAAACGGATTCGATTCTTTAGATCTACAACCAAGACACCGTCTGACATACTGCCCAGCATCTCGTTGAACTGGTCTACTTTTTTTTCTCTTTTCCTGGTTTGTAGGATAAAAAATACTGCCAAAAATACAAAAAACAGAAAAGATATAAGATAAACTAAAGGTGAAATATTCATTGATATTATTTAATTAACTTTACCTATAATACCAATAAACGACAAAATCAACAAGATTTTCTTGTTGATTTTGTAATAGTAAATATCTTAGAAAGATATTATTTCTTGATTTCTTTGTGTTTCTTTTGTTCCTTGCACCATTTACAATACTTCTTGAGTTCAAGTTTCTTTGTAACGGTCTTTTTGTTCTTGCGTGACCAGTAATTTACTCGTTTGCAAGTCCCACAGGCAAGTTTTATAAGTCTATCTTGTGACATGGTCCTATAATAGTATAGTTTAAGCTAAAAAGCAACTACCTTTAATTGGGTATTTTGTTGCCTCCGGCTTGTTTTAAAATATCTGAGTCAAAAGTATATGTAGTGTTTTTTTGTGTATTAAAACGCTCTTCGGCTAGGTTCACTAATTTAGTTACAAGTTCAACCCCTGAAATTCCAACTTTCTTCCAATTGTGAGCATAGAGACTTCCTGGTAAGGTATTTACTTCATTCACATACACTTTTTTACTCTCAGAGTCTATAAGAAAGTCTACTCTCGCTA
>JBBTSS010000027.1:0-4157 GCA_038064635.1 Patescibacteria group bacterium | reverse complement strand
TTGGGTGGCTACTGGGAGTTGAACCCAGACTAGAGGCTCCACAAGCCCATGTGCTACCGCTACACCATAACCACCATACAGGATTATTTATAGCAAAAACTAAGAATAAATGCTACTTTTTTGTAAAAAAGTTATCTTTAAAAGGTAATTTCTTACTTATTCTCATCATATACTTCGCGCCTTCAACTAATAAAATATTTAGTATCAACCAAAATACAACGAATGGAATCCAAGAAATAGGCATTGGTGCTAAAGAGAAAGTCTCTCTCATAAACGGCACAGTCATAGTTATGATTAATAACGCAAGAGATATCAACAAGCTTACATTTAACTTTTTATTTGAAAAAACGGCATAAGAAAAGATAGAACTACGCAAACTTCGGAAAGATAAAGTAATAGCCAAAATATAAGAAGAAAAACACACAAAGAATATAGAACGTGCAACATCGAGTGGAAGACCAATTTTTATCAAAAAATAATACAACAAGAATAAAAACAATGAACTCAAAACTCCTATCCCTAGAGTTAAAATCTTTACTTCTTTTGTAAAGATGAGTCTCAGATCTTTTCCAGAATATCTTTCTTTATCTATATCTTCATCAAAAGCAAAAGAAAGTGCTGGTAGACTACCCGTAAAAAGGTTAACCCAAATTATCTGAAGTGCAGTCAAAGGTAATGCTAAATTGAAAATCAAACTTCCCCCTATCACGAAGACTTCGTCTAGTGAGTTAGACATAAGATAAACAAAAGTCTTTCGGACATTCGCTAATATTTTTCGTCCTTCATCTATCGCCATAGAAATGGTCTCAAAATTATCATCAAGCAAGACAAGGTCAGCAGCTGATTTTGCTACGTCCGATCCCGACCCAAGAGAAATACCTATATCCATAGCTTTTAGTGAAGGAGCATCGTTTACCCCATCTCCTGTCATTGCTACTACCTCACCGAGCTTTTGATATAAAGTTCCAATGCGAAGCTTATCTTCAGGGGTAACACGAGCAAATATTTTTATATTAGGTATAAGTGGCAAAAGTTCTTCATCAGACATTTTCCGCAAATCACTACCTACCAAGACTTCTTCTTCTGTCACATGCCAATCCAAATCATGGGCGACAGACAAAGCTGTACCGGGTAAATCTCCAGTAACCAACACTATTTTCATACTATGAGACTCTATATTTTTTATAGCCTTTGGTACCTCTTTACGTATAGGATCAAAAAAAACAAGCATACCTAAAAATTCTATTTCTTTCACTTGCTCTATTTCGAACTTACTTTGATGATGTTTTTTAAATCTAGCGAGTCCTATAAGTCTCTTCCCTTCTCTACTAGTACGCTCTATCCATTCTTCCATCTTTACATAATCTTCTTTTGATATATCCGCTTTTTTCAAAAGTATATCTGGTGCACCCATCACTGTATAAAAGTCCCCGTTATCTGAGACAGAAAATTTATTTGTAGAGTTAAAAGGTAAAACTAAAGAAAAAGACGCAGACAAGATTTTTTCCAAAGAAATAGCATTATCTCGACAAGCCTTGACTATGTTTACTTCAAAAGGTCTCCCTTTAAAATTCCACTTATCTTCTTTTTCATCTGGATTTTCGATAGATACATCGACATTGGACAAAGACATTTGAAGAAGTCTTTTTTCTTCTTCATTAAAATCGTCTTGCAAAACTTTTCCTCCAACTTCTAAAACAGAAGTAGCTGAAGCAATACCTACAAGCTGCATGTCAGCCATAGTTAAAGTTCCCGTCTTATCTGTCATTATAAGTGTGGCAGAGCCGAGAGTTTCAGCGGCAGAAAGTTTACGAATAATTCCTTTTTTGTTAGCAATACGAGTAGCCCCTATCGCAAGTATCACCGTCAGAGCAATAGGTAAAGCCTCAGGTACAGCACCTACTGCGACAGCAGCAGATAGAATAAGCATAGGAAGTAGTGGTTGTCCTCTAAATAATCCAAGTAATAAAATACCTATCACTATACCGATCACAACAATAAATATAAACCAAGCAAGTTTGTTTACACTTTTTTGAAGAGGAGTCTCTGAACGCTCTACGCTAGAGACTATACCTGCTATTTTTCCGATCTCAGTATGATTCCCTGTCGCATAGACTAAAGCCGTTGCATAACCTTCCACAACAAGTGTTCCTGCATGAGCAATATTATTTCTATCTACTATCTCAGCTGTTAAAGGTACTGCAATTTCATTTTTCTCTATTGGTAAAGATTCACCGGTTAAAATAGCCTCATCTACCCTAAGATTATTCACACTCAAAATACGCGCGTCTGCTGGAATACGTGCACCGTAAGAAAGTTTCAATATATCTCCAGGCACAACGAGAGCAGAGTCTATTTCTTGCTCATGGCCATTCCTTATGACCTTAGATCTGTCTTTGATGTAAGTAGTTAATTTCTCTAAAGTATTCTCTGCATGGTACTCATGATAAAAACCCAATACAACATTTAACAAAACTGCAAAAATAATAACCCCTGTATCAATCCATTCTTTCAATATACCAGTAAGGGTTGCAGCTCCGATAAGTAAAAAAATTAAAGGGCTTATGAATTGTTTTAAAAAAATGGAAAAGGGTCCCTTTTTTTCTTTATTATAAAAACTATTTTTCCCGTATTTCAAAAGACGTTCTTCTACTTCTTTATCTGTAAGCCCTTCATGTCTAGAATTTAGTATTTCTAAAGATTTGTCGACGGGCAAGGACCAAAGTTGTTTAAAAGTTTCCATAAAAACATAATACCATACAAAAGAATACCTGTGGATAACTTTACCCTTAAAATATTGACTATTACGTCAAATGGGTGTTAAATATAAACTGTTATGTCATTAAACAAAACCAACGTAATAGCAAAGTACACAGAGTATTCTACTCTGGCTTTTATCATTGCTATTATTAAGACCCTGTCTAAGGGTATCTCAAAGGTTCATGTTTAATTTTTTCTAAAGTAAAACACTAAAAAGAAATCAAACACGAGCCCTTGAGACAAAACTCAGGGGTTTCGTTTTGTTGTTTGAAAAAGAAATAAAAACGAGAAGAGACTAAAGATTTTAGATAGTCTGAAGTCTTCAATCTCTTCTCGTTTACGCCTTCCGAAAGAGAATCTGAATTGGTTTTTCCAATTCACCTGCCAACAGGAGGCTTTATCGTCCACTTTTCAATTTTTTAAGTCATGACTGAGATCAAACAAGGGGGCCCTATTGGAGTCCCACAACCCACAGTACCTATTAAAACGGCCACAAAACCAAAAACAGGCCGGTAGCACTAGCTACCATCTCATCGTCCTTCCAAGGACAAAAAGTAACACTTCGAGCATGCACAATTTTTGCTCGGAGTGTTTTTTATTTTATATAAATCCCTGCAAGAGTAGAAAAGTCATAAGCAAAAAGTGTAAGAGCAAATATCGCTATGCATATACCCGCAGAGACTAAGCACCAAGTACAAAACTTTTTCAATATAAAACTTTGAACAAATATGAGGTATACAGAAAAAAGAAATGCTGTTATAGAAACAAGCACTAGAGAAGTCACCACAACATTTGGTAAAACTTCTGGCATGAATGACAAGAAAACATATCCCATAAACACAGCTAAATAATACGCAATACCAAATATCTCAACCGGTATACCTAAAAACTTTGAATAATCACTACTGACCACAGTATTACAATCAAAATGCATAGGGCAGATGAGGGGTCTGTCTGCCCTCTTTTCTTTATAAATATGTCTTGCAACTAAAAAACCACAAAATGCTAAAATGGCTATCCCTATACGCGCTAAAATATCTTCTGAAATCATAGAATATATATTAACAATTCTAACTTCTTAGAGCAAAGAATTTTTAATATTCTTGCGGAAGTCCTTCTTCCGCAGGTTCTTTTATGGAAGAGTCATTTTTGTCCAAAAGTTTTTGTTCCACTTTTGTCACATCAAAAAATCCAGCATCAAGTAAACTTATCTGAAGTTTTTTATCATATCCTGTCAGGATCCCGATAGCTACAATTATAAAAATAATTCCAAAAATCTTTTTAAACCAACCACGAGGATCTGATACCTTCCCTACTCTTGCCATGATACGCTCCCCTAATAATGCAATAACGACGAGAGACAAAGACAAGCCTAAAACATAAGCCAATAAATATAC
>JBBTSS010000026.1:0-7694 GCA_038064635.1 Patescibacteria group bacterium | reverse complement strand
CAAAAAAAGTGAGAAATTTCGTAGAAGATCCTCATCTTAAATTTCATTTTTCTACAACTAGTCGAATGGCAGATATTTTAAATAAAGGGGTACTTTCGTATGAATTTGCAAAAAGAACAGGAATTGAATTGAATGAGAACATGAGTTCACGTAATGGGGGTATATCCACAAAAGATAACTCAATAAGTATTGTTGATAGGGAAAAAAATCCTGGAAACGACAGAAAAGATGATTGGTGGATAAAACAATTTTCTGTGGGACAAACAAATGTTGGTTTTTTATTACCAAACAACATCAAAATAAACAGTGAAACACCTCAACCAAACGAATCTCTTGTTTCAATTAGAATAAAACCAAAACAATTTGAAGGTATATTTATCACAGAAAGATCTAATTTAGACGAAACAATAAAATCTCTTAGAGAGAGAAGTATAGAAAAATACCCTGGTAAATTATCTAATGCTCATAATTATGGAGTTTACTTCTTAAATAATTTTTTTGGTTATACAAACGAAAAAATAAAATCTTTGGATCCAGAGATAGGAATATTAGATAAAAAAATTCAAGAAATTTACGAAAAAAACAACTTTCTAAACAGAAAAAGTGAAACTGAATGGCCTAAAGAAATTAGGCAAGAATTGGAAGATTTAGAGCAAGAACAGATAAAAAAAATGGAAGAGAGGTCTATGCTAGAATTAGAAAAAATAATTCAAAAACCTTCTACTGAAATTAACGAGAAGGATTTGTTTATATATTTTGCAAAGAAACATGAATTACCACTTTATTTTGTTAGCCAAGATTTTAAAACACAAAAAGTTGTCTGGCCGAATTAGTTTAATGGGTAAAATAATTGTGCTCATTTTTGTAAGGGTGGAGGTGAGCAAAAAAATTATTCATGCTAATATATAGATATGATTAACCCAGAAATAATAGGTTTTATAGCTGGAATTTTAGTAGCTTGTTCTTTGATACCTCAGACTATTAAATCTTGGAGAACAAAATCAACAAGTGATATATCTATATCCTGGATGCTTATCAATATATCGGGGCAAACACTTTGGATAGTATATGGTTTTATGATAGATAGTTTGTCTCTCATAATAATGAGCAGTATCACTCTATTTTTTGCTATATCACTTTTTATATTAAAAATAAAACACGGATAGATAATACAAAAAAACACAGAATAACTTCTGTGTTTTTTTGTTAAATTATTTTAGAAAGTTTTATTGATATAAAGCTTCTCTAGTCATTCTTCCTACAACTCCGTCAGCACCTAGGTAATGGTCTCTTTGGAAAAGAGTAACCGCATTTCTAGTAGCCATATCAAAATATGCAGAGTAATTTGCTCCACTTATAAGATATCCCTTAGCAGAAAGATATGATTGCAAACAAGCAACATCAGTTCCTGACATCCCATATCTCAATGTGCGAGAAATATAACATCCTGTATTTATAGTTGAAGCTCCTAATACAGAACCTGCTCCGTTTACTGTGACAAGGATCGTACTACATCCAGTAGAAGCATTGGTCTGACAAAGAGTTATAGTACTCACTCCACTAGACAATGCTGTGATAGTCATCGCTCCGTTATTATTCATAATATAGTAACAAGGTTGACCATTGATTACACTATATTGTGCACCAGCTAGACATCCAGCACTTCCAGAAGAAGATACTCCTGCAACATTTGAATTTGAATTACTAGATACATACAAGTTTCCTCCGGCCATAGAAGAAACTGTTATTGAATTTCCGACTGACAAGTTTAAGTTTGATACGATAAGACCAGAAGTATTTATACCATTATTATAGTTGTATGAACCTGAAACAGTTACATAAACCATTCCACAATATGAACTTCCACTATTCTGACAGATAGTAACAGTAGTTGTTCCTATGTTCATTCCATAAATAGATACAGTGTTTCCACTAACAGTTGCAGTAGCTACATTTGAATTTGAGTTATTGGATACATACAATGTTCCAAAAGAATTGGACGCAGTCACAGTAGAAGTCTGTCCAGCAGAGAGGGTTACATTTGTCTGACTCAAAGAAAGATTTGAGTAAGATGAAGTTGACCATGTGACAGATGGAGACTGTTGATTATTCACTAACACATATACCAAACTCCCTTGAGAAATATTATAAGTATTTGCTGTTAGAGTAGTTGAAAAATATCCTAGGTTATTTGTACTACCTAGAAACACACTTTGCAATCCATAGCTACCATAATTAGATGGATAATAAAACACAACACTTGCATTTGCGTCTCCAACAATAGTGACGAGCATACCGCTGTTACTGTTACCAGAGATCGATAATGTAGGTACCATAGCAGACACACTTTGAGCGAAACCGAGAAAAGCTATAAAGCCAAAAACAAAAACAAACAATTTTTTATATGTATTCATATTATTATTAATTAAACTGATAATGCCGTAGGCGAGAACGTTCCCTCTCTATATAGCATTTTCAGGCTATTTTATCTAGTTTTGAGACTATCACTCAACTCTCTGAGTAAGAATATACTTACATCGTCACAAGTATCATCTTTACCTTTTCTAAAAGGTTTTTCTAAAACTTTTATCAAACGCATAGTATACAAAAGTAAATATGACAATAATCCTACTTCTAGTATCCCAGTGTACAAATCTGTGTCTGCAAATATAAGCAGAAATATCACGAGCAACACTATGGATTCGACAAGCACAGTTACAGAAGGCACAAATCTTGTCTTTTGAATGTGATACACCCGAAGTAAAAGTTTACGAAGTTGCGCTTGTTCAGACTTAATACGAGTCATATAGTTCGGAGGAACCCCTCGAGCCTCCATATCATCAAAGATTACATCTAATTCACCGATAGCACTCAACGCACAATCCATATGACTATGATCTTTTGCATCACTCAAACCATCTTCAAATTCTTTTATGAATTTTATGACTACTTTTTTAATTTTATCATTATCAAAACCTGGGTCTTTTCTTTTTAATGCTTCACCTTCTCCTAAAATACTTTCTAAAGAAGAACGTATTTCTGCAGGAATCTTTTCAACTTCTTTATAGTCAGAAAAAACTCCAGAAAGTAAAAATCCAGTAATGAAAGTAGAACTAGCAATAACACTACTAACCAAAGTATTTAAAGTAATAAAATCTAATTTATACTTGTCTACAAAGTACTTACCTATCATGAGAACTATAACCGCCAAAGCGACAGTAGTAGCTATATAGAACTTCCCCATTTTTTGTTTTAATGTCTGTTTCATATTTTTACCTTACCACAATAGTTTTAATATTTGTAAATTCTCTAATACCATGTGAAGACATCTCGCGTCCATAGCCTGAACGTTTAGAACCCCCAAAAGGGAGCCTTGGGTCAGAAGAGACTGTTCCATTTATAACAGATGTACCTACGATAAGCTTGTCAGCAATCTGCCTAGCTACTTTCATATTCTTCGTCCATACTGCCCCACCTAGACCGTACACGTGATCATTTGCAAGAATTAATGCATCTTTCCAATCTTTGGCTTTTATCAGAGTGACAACTGGCCCAAATATTTCTTCTATAAAGGCAGGATTATTCTTGGTGACATTTCCTAAAAGTGTCGGCTCATAAAAATATCCCGTTCCTGGTATTTTCTTCCCTCCACGAATTAACTTCGCACCTTTTTTCACAGAACGCTTTATTTGATCATCAAGTTCTTCGCGTATATCCTCTCGTGCTACCGGCCCTAAGGTAGTATCCCTCTCCATCGGGTTTCCTACTTTTATCATATCGAGTTCCCTTATAAATAATTCTTGCACTTTATCATAAACCTTCTCTTCTATGATAAATCTTTTTGGTGAATTGCAGACTTGTCCTGCATTATTCATTCGAGCTTTTACTCCTTCTTTTACGGCTTTTTCTAAATCAGCATCTTTTAAGATAATAAAAGGATCAGCACCACCGAGCTCAAGTACACTTTTTGTAATATATTTTCCAGCAAGTGCAGCGACTTCACTTCCCGCTTTTTCACTACCTGTAAGTATGACCATCTGCACACTGTCATGTTTTATTACTTCTTCTATATCACGGGACTCTATAAATAAACTTTGAAAAACATCTTTTGGAATTCCAGCTTCAAGAATTATTTTCTCTATCAGTTGTGCAGTTTGTGGAACATTTGAAGCGTGTTTCAAAATACAAGCATTACCAGAAAGTAATGCGAGTGCAGCAAAACGAAATACCTGCCACATTGGAAAATTCCAAGGCATTACAGCAAGGACGATACCTAGTGGTTCATATCTGATAAAGCTTTCTTTGGCCTCGGTTTGAATATGCTCATCTGCTAAAAATCTAGGACCATGCTCGGCTATATACTCTGCGTTCCAAGCAGATTTTTCTATTTCTGAAATAGACTGAGAAATAGGTTTACCCACTTCCATTGTAACTATTTTTGCATATTCTTCTTTATTTTTTCTCAAAACTTTCGCAATGTTTTTTACATATTGAACTCTTTTCTTTAAAGGTATCTCTCTCCAGAGCTCATAAGCTTTTTCGGCTTTTTTTACCCCAGTATTAATTTGCTTATGGTCTAGTGCTTTAAAAACTTTCTCAACTTTTTCTGTATATGGATTTTTTGTTTGTATTGGCATATATATTTCATAAAGTTATCTAAATTTTTTAAGGTCCTCGGATCTCCTCGCCCTAGCGTTCCGCTTCGGGCTCGGCCAGACCGTTCAAAAATTTAATAACTTTATTTACTTAACTTCTAAATTATTTTTATATTTTTAATATTTCCTAAAACTTCGTTCGCAGCTTCATAACTCGTCGGGCAATTTATAATATGCACTCCACTACTACTTAATGTCTTCTCAAGCAATGGCGCTAATTCGTCTGCATTTTTTACTTCATATCCATAAGCTCCAAAGCTCTCGGCTAATTTTACAAAATCAGGATTATTAAATGAAAGGGCAAATTCTTCTAATTGCATATTCTTTTGTTTCCAACGTATCATTCCAAAACCAGAATCATTTATAATCAAAACCACTAAGTTTATCTTGAGTCGAATAGCCGTCTCTAATTCTGCAATACTCATCATTATCCCTCCGTCCCCTGCTACGACCAATACTTTTTTATCTGGGTATAAAATTTTTGTAGCAATACCTGAAGGTAATCCTGCACCCATAGTAGCCAATGCATTGTCGAGCAAAACACTATTTTGTTCATGACTCTTGAAATTTCTCGCTACCCATATTTTATACATTCCATTGTCGAGTGCTAGTATGCCGTCATTTGGTAAAACTTTTTGAATATCAGACACAATACGTTCAGGTCGAAGTGGAAAGTCCTCTGCGTCTCCGAACTTTTCAATGTCAGCATTTAATAGTTCACGTATCTTAAAAATAAAATCAAAATCCCACTTTGGATTTATTTTTATCTTTTCAGAAAAAGCCCAAAGTGTATGTGAGATGTCTCCTATAACTTCATGCATCGGCACATATACTGTATCTACTGTCGCTGGATAGAAATTTACATGGATAACTTTATGAGTCTTACCATCTAATACTATCGGAGGCTTCTCACTCACATCATGTCCGATCATAATAATAAGATCCGATGCTTTCAAAGCTTGATGCATATAGTCCCCATCAGAAAGTGCAGTAGTACCAATATATAGTGATGAATTTTCATCTTCGACACCTTTACCCATTTGAGTAGTTACAAAAGGTATACCTGTTTTATCTAAAAAAGTTTTTAACTGTTTTCGTACAAGTTTTCTGTTTCCCCCAGAAGCGACGACGATCATAGGACTTTTTGAATTTTCAATTTCTCTTAAAGCTATGTCTATCGCTTTTTCATCTGCGACAGGTCTACGTACTTTATAAAAAGGAATGGGTTCTGCGTCACATTCTTCAAGGGCTATGTCTTCTGGTAATTCTAAGTGCACCGCTCCAGGCCTCTCGCCCTCTGCGAGACTGATCGCTTCTGTTACCATGCTTGGAATCCTGTCTCCAGAGACAATGGTCTCTGAGAATTTCGTGACTGGTTTCATCATTTTTACCACATCAATAATTTGAAACTTTCCTTGTTTACTTTTCTTAATCGGTTTTTGTCCTGTTATGACAAGCAATGGTATACCAGCAAGTTCGGCATACGCGACCCCTGTCATAAGATTCGTTGCCCCGGGCCCAAGTGTAGAAAGTGCTACACCTACCTTACCTGTCAGTCTGCCGAAAGTAGATGCCATAAATACAGCAGACTGTTCATGTCTGGTAGTGATAAATTTTATTTTTGAATTTCTAATTGCTTCCAAAAAAGTGAGGTTCTCTTCCCCCGGAACACCAAAAATGTATTCCACTCCTTCTGTCTCGAGACATTTTACAAACACATCTGATGCATTAGTCATATCTTTTTCCATGAGCACATTATATACCACAAAAACTCTATTAAAAAATAGAGAAAATATTAGACATATTTCTTTTTCTTTTGTTATAATGAATACATAACATTCATGGATAATTCTAAACCAAACGAAGAGGTTCTAACTTGGGTATTACCCCAGTATAAACACATAGAAAAAAACATTGACTGGTTTTGGGCTCTTGGTGTTATCGTACTTTGTGGAGGAGCTACTTCTATAATTTACAAAAATTATTTCTTTGCAGTATTACTTCTACTAGGGGGATTACTCATGGCATACTTTGCAACTCGAAAACCTGAATTAGTAGACTTCAAGCTCGATGACAAAGGATTGAATATCAAAAACAGACTTTACCCTTACGAAAATATAAAAGCCTTTTGGGTTCAAACACCTTCTCAAGAAAACGGCATGGAGTCTAGCCTTTTTATACATTCAGAAAGATACATACTTCCTACTATCTCTTTACCAATTTACCAAAACATGGGAGACAGAATACGAGAAAGAATGCTTTCAAAAAATGTACCTGAAGAGAAAATGGAAGAGCATCTTTCCGTGGCTATCATGGACTTCTTAGGATTTTAGATATTGGTCACAACTCTCAATTCGTCGACACTCATTTCGGTCGCGACCCCGACTCGTTTGTTTTATTTATTAATAAAACATAACTCCGTCTCACAAAAGCGAAAAAGACTGAAGTAGTTCAGTCTTTTTTAATTTGCGCTTTTGTGCCCTCAGTAGGAATCTTTCCTTACAGGAACAGTATACCTTTTCCATTTTTACAAATAAGGAAAAGCTTTTCGCTTCCTACTCAGAAGCAAATCAATTTGCTTCTTTTCGTTCACCTCTGGTGCCCTCAGTAGGAATCGAACCTACATCGCAAACTCCGCAAGCTCGCATTCTATCCATTAAACTATGAGGGCAATAACATTATTTACATTAACAGTTTTTAGAAAAAAGTCTACTTATATATAAATATGCAAATAAAAAAGACCCGGGTTGCATTTGCATCCCGAGTCTCGTGTTTGTTTTTTTGTTTTAAATGAAAAATTAGTTTTTATCTTTCACAAACTGTTTTGTTTTGCTTTGTCCACCAGACTGGATATTCAAGAAATATGTTCCAGGAGGTAGATTGTTCACGTTAAAACTGTTTGTAACACTTGGCGAAAATTCGGCCACTTCACTCATTACTTCTTGACCAAGTACATTGAAAATCTTTACTTGCGCGTCCACTGTGTCCGCAAAGTTTTTCATTTCCACTGTAATGTGATCCACGGTCGGGTGAGGCGAC
>JBBTSS010000025.1:16949-18815 GCA_038064635.1 Patescibacteria group bacterium | reverse complement strand
AAAACAACATTTTCAAGGAGCCATTAGTCAGCACATATCATAACATATTTCAATACAAAAGTCAATGAGACCTTATTTTGTAATAATTCTTATTCTAAAACGACTTAAGATTGAATGATATGTATTAAAATATCCAAGTTCTATTTAGAAAGCCGAATTAAAAAGCAAAAAATTACAAACTAAATATCCCTCTAGGTCAAACAACCAAAGGGTTGACATTTTTCGTACTTTGTGCTAAGGTCAAAAGATAATAGGTTTAAATTTAAAAGATTATTAATGTTATAAATGCTGTGCCGAAAAGTATCAGCGAAAGAAAATTATGAAAAAATTTACAAAAAGTTTATTAGCAGTCGCAATAGTATTAGGATCTGTGCTCTTCAGTGGTAACACTGCTTTTGCAGCAACTCCTGGATATGTATCCTCTTCTGTAACAGGTGTCACTCAAACCTCTGCGATTTTTAACGGTACATTTAATCCAAGTAGTTTAAGTACTACTGCATGGTTTGAAATGCAAAATGGCGGAGGACAACAGTACGGTACTCAAAATATCGGTTCTGGTTCTGGAAACGTAGCTATCAATCCAGCTTTTACAAAAACAGGACTTACTCCAAGTACTACATATAGTTTTAGAGCAGTTGCTCAAAACCAAACAGGTACTACTTATGGTCCTTGGATTTCTTTCACCACAACTGCTCAACAACAACAAGTAACTGTAAATGTATGGGCTGACGACACTTCCATAAATGCTGGAAGTTCTACTGTCGTACACTGGTCTTCTACAAATGCGACATCTTGTACTTCATCTTCTCTTTCAGGATGGCTCATGACTATGGGTCAGCAAACAGTATGGCCAACTCAAACTAAAACTTACACTGTAACTTGTACAAACGGCTCTAGTTCTGATTCAGCTTCTGTTACTGTTACAGTAAATCAACAGCAAAACCCAGCAAACATACTTACTTTCACAGCTACTCCAAACTCTGTAGCTTTCGGAGGTAGTACTACTTTAAACTGGACTGTTCAAAACGCTACTTCTTGTACTGCAGGAGGTGCATGGTCTGGACCAAAAAATATAACTGGTGGTAGTCAAACAATAAATAACCTAACAATAAACCCAACAGTATTTACTTTAAATTGTACTGGCCTTGGAGGATCTGATTTTGCTCAAGTATCTGTCACAGTAGGTGCACAGCAAGGAAATGCTCCAGCAGTAACAGTAAACGTATCCCCTACCTCTATAACTTCAGGAAATTTTGCAACACTTACTTGGTCAGCGACAAACAACCCTACAAGTTGTTCTGCTTCATGGACAAATAACTCAATAGCAACATCAGGAAGTCTACAAGTATCCCCAAATGTTTCTACAAATTACACAGTAACTTGTTTCAACAATTTTGGATCTGGAAATGATTCAGCTTTCTTGACAGTAAATCAACAAGTGAATGCTCCAACAGTAAATATATCAGCCTCTCCTACTTCTGTTTTCTCTGGCGGTAGTAGCGTAATCACTTGGGTTGTATCAAATGCAACACAATGTGTAGGAACTAACGGAAGCTCTGGATGGTCTGGATTTCATAATGCAAACGGAGGAAGTTTCGTAGCAAACGACTTAACTACAACTACTACTTTTACGCTCACATGTACTGGTCCTGGTGGATCAAGTGCTAACTCAGTCACAGTAGGAGTAACTAGTAATCCAGTAAACCTACCAACTGTAAATCTTTCAGCAAATCAAACAAACATTCAATATAGTGGTTCTACAAACCTTACTTGGACAGTAAATAACGCAACTTCATGTAATGCTACAAACGGTACAAACGGCTGGTCTGGACCAAAGAGTACAAGTGGTGGAACATTCTTTACTGG
>JBBTSS010000025.1:6117-16849 GCA_038064635.1 Patescibacteria group bacterium | reverse complement strand
TGGTCTGGACCAAAGAGTACAAGTGGTGGAACATTCTTTACTGGAAACCTCACAAGTGCAACGACTTTCACAATCACTTGTACAAACAACCAGGGACAAATAGCGACGGATTCTGTAACAATTTACGTTCAAAACCAAAATATCACTCCTAATGTAACAACATATGGAGCAACAGATATAAATGAAAACGCAGCTACACTAAACGGCTTCGTAGATATGAAAGGTTCATTTGGAACACGATGGTTTGAATGGGGTACATCATACGGTAATTTATACACATCAACAGCAAGAATTAACCAAAATTCTACTGGAAACTATAGTGAAAGAATAAACGGACTTAATGCAAACACAACTTACTACTTTAGAGCAGCTGCTCAAAGTAATACAGGAGGTGTTGTATATGGAAATATTATGAGCTTCACTACTACACAAAGAGTAATCATTGATCCATGTTTTACAGGATCATGTGCTCCAACAGCAGTTACTACATTTGCTTCAAACATCGGTTCAAGAAGTGCAAGACTTAATGGTATCGTTTATGTAAATGGCAACGCACCTATCACATCATCATGGTTTGAATGGGGTACTAGTCAAAATCTAGGTAATATAACTCCAAATGTAAATGCAGGAAACGGACAGACAGCATCATTTAGTGCTTTCAATCTACAACCTTCTACTACATACTTCTACCGAATCGTAGCTTCAAACCAATACGGCCGATCAAACGGTACTATCGTAAGCTTCAGAACAAATACAGCAGGCATAGTAAACGGTGCAGCAACAACAAACGTTGTTTACAGAGAAGTTACTAATGTTCAAGTTGCAAACAGTAACGCTCGTCCATCACTTGTATTCTTAGATACATACTGTGGAGATCAAGTACTACGACGTGGAGACATATATGAATGTACTATTCACTGGAAAAATGTTTCTGACAAATTCTTAGAACGTGTAGCATTACAAGTTGCATTACCTGAAGGACTTGATTTCTTACAAACAACTCGTGGTTTCTTCTCAGAAGCTGATCACGCAATTGTTGTAGATATCAAAACCCTTGCTCCACAAGAAGAAGGAAGTATGACATTCACTACAAAAGTACGAATGGATGCTGAACTCGGAATTAGTGTTATCGCATCAAGCTTAGTGTATTCATACATTAATACTGATGGTGTTATGTACCAAGAAGAAGTATTCTCTTACTTTAAAAATACTATCGAAGATGGTGTTAGTAACTTAGGAGGTGCAGCATTATTTGGTGCAGGATTCTGGCCAACATCAATCTTCGGATGGTTATTGCTTCTACTCTTAATACTTCTACTTATACTTGTAGCGAGAATGGCTTATAGAAAAGCTGTCCCAGCTGCATATGCACCGATGGTAACTAAGAAAGAAACAACTACAACAACCACAGAACATCACACTGTGTAATGTTCAAATAAAAAACCCTCTATGGAGGGTTTTTTATTTTCTGTGCTATATTAAACAAAATGAAAAAGATACTAAAAAAGAAAATACAAATAATAAACGAAACACCGACTTACCCAATGCGGATCAACAAATATCTAGCATTAAAAAACATCGCTACTCGTCGTGGCGCTGATGAGCTTATTGAAAATAGAAAGGTTTTTATCAATGGCAAAATGGCAGCTCTTGGAAGTAAAGTCTTAGAGACTGACAAAGTAGATGTACGAGAAGGTAAAGATAAAAAAGCGTATGTGTATTATGCTTACAACAAACCTATCGGAGTCATTACCCATTCCCCTCAAGAAGGTGAGCAAGACATCAAACAAAAGATAAAAAAATTAAATATCCCAGAAGGAGTCTTCCCTATCGGACGCCTAGATAAAGATTCTCATGGACTCATCCTACTCACAAACGATGGACGCATCACAGACAAACTTCTTAACCCAAAATATATTCATGAAAAAGAATATGTAGTTAAAACAAAAGAAAAACTACGAGGAAACTTTAAAGAGAAAATGGAACGCGGAGTAAGACTCGAAGACTTTAAAACCAAACCTTGTACAGTAGAAATAATAAACGGTAATACTTTCAAAGTAACTCTAACCGAAGGTAAGAAGCATCAGATCCGACGTATGTGCTCTGCCCTCTTTCAAGAGGTAGAAGACCTAAAAAGAATCCGTGTGATGAATATCCACCTCGGGGCATTGAAGCCGAATACTTTTAGAGAGATTAAAGACAAAGAACTTTCTACTTTTCTAGATCAAGTACTTCATCAATCCTAATTTGTTTTACGAAGTCAGGTACATGAGAAACGAGTATCATCGTGCCAGTATATTGCTCAAGGGCTTTTGCTATTATCGGTAAATGACGAAAATTTATATGGTTTGTCGGCTCATCGAGTATGAGGAGTCCTGGTTTTATAAGAACAAGTCTAGCAAATGCCACAAGACCCTTTTGTCCTTCAGAGAGGCTACCTATTTTTGTGCGTATCATTTCTCCTGTTATTAGAAATCCCGCAGCAATAGATCGCATACGTTCTTCGTCGAGCTTCTCTCCTCCTTCGAGCATCGCACTTGCGAGGGACTCGTAGACAGAGTGGTCAAAGTTTAATGTAGAAAAATCCTGACGGTAGTATCCAATACGGGTGCCTTCTTTTATAATTGTTCCTTCAGCTTTTCCACTTGCGAGTTTTTCAAGTAATGTACTTTTACCAATACCGTTTGGTCCTTGAAGTAATAAATGTTTATTCTTATTGAGCGATACATTGGCTTTATGTTTTACAATTTTATTCCCCTTCATTGTAGTGAATGAAGAAATATTTAACACTTCACCGATAAGGTCCGGCTGAGCAGGAATAGTAAAAGGTCTGATGGTCTTATCTTCTTTTCGTACGTCGACTATCTCATCTTCAAGTTCTTCTGCGAGTTCACGCATCTTACGAGCTACAAGACGAAGTCCTCCCCCTTTATGAGCGAACACATTTGCTTGATCTTTCTTTGCTTGGATTTGTTTCTCGAGCTGAGCGTTTTTCATATTCTCACGTTCCATTCGAGCGGTGATTTCTTTTACTACATTAAAATAGTTTCCTGTATATTGTTCTATCTTTTTATTATATACGTCTAAATACAAGACTCCTTCCGTAAAAGCATTCAAAAATTCTGCATCGTGAGAAATGACGACTACTGTCTTTTTGTAGTTAACTAAGAAGTCTGTTAGGTGAGCAACCCCTGCTTTATCTAAATTGTTTGTTGGCTCATCGAGCAAAAGTAAATCTGGGTCTTGAATGAGAGCTGAAGCAAGTAAAAGTCGAGCTTGTTGTCCTCCTGAAAAACTTCGGACGATTCTGTCGTGAACTTTTTCATGACCTTTTAAATTTACCACTTCCAAAACCTCATCTATGCGAGGGTCTATATCATATACTTTTTTAGTAAAACACTTTTCAAAAAATTCTCGGACAGTTAGAGACATTTCATCCTGAGGTATTACCTGTCTTCCAGAAGCGATACTTACTCCATTTACAATATTAATGATTCCAGACTCTGGTTTATTTGTACCCAAAATAAGCCCGAAGATAGTACTCTTTCCGGCACCATTTTGACCCATAAGAGTAAGTTTAGCTCCACGTTTGATGGTAAAGCTCACTTCGTCTAAAATAGGCTTATTTACACCCCATTCGTAAGAGACTTTATCAAATCGAACGATGGTTTCTTTGTTTTGTTGTTTTACTTCAGCCATAGAAAGATACTAACTTAAATACGCTAAAATAGAAAGGTTTACAGAAAAATAGGTTGACAAAAGGGTTTTTAAAAGCTATTGTTTACCTACAAATAGGTTGTCTAAATTACGGGGTCTATACTCTTTAACTTAGAAAAGAGTCGACTAACTACTTATCTTGTAATTAACAACGTAACTATAAACTCAAATGACTGGTACAATAAAAAGAATCACTGATAAAGGTTTTGGTTTCATCACAGCAGAAGGACTTGCGAAGGATTTATTCTTCCACAGTAACTCTCTTGTTGGTGTAACTTTTGACGAACTTCGTGAAGGTGACACAGTTTCTTTCGAAACTGAAGAATCACCAAAAGGATTGAATGCTGTGAACGTACAACGTGCATAATATTTAAACCAATAAAAAACCACCCCTTACAGGGTGGTTTTTTATTTTATATCTTCCGCCTCTACGGCGGATCGCCGATGAGGCGATTTATTCTTCTTAATTAGACTACTCCCCTTTAGCCCACTTTTTAAGTTCTTCATAAGACTCTTCTCCGCAGATAAAAGCTTTTGTTTTCGTATTGTAGAAAAAAGGTACTCCTCCACACATATCTTTATCTATCTCAAGAAGTTTCTTTTCATTTTCTTTGTTATTCCAAACTTCAAAAGTATCAACCTTTACACCTTCTTCTTTTTCTAAACGTTCTACTAATTTATGCATCCGTACACAGTGCGGACATTCATCTCCATAAAATTCTAATAAATGTGACATAAATGAATTATACAATAAAAAAACAAGAATTTGAATTCTTGTTTTTTTATAACTATTTAACTAATCTTGATAGTCTAGCTTTCTTTCGAGAAGCATTGTTCTTTTTAATGACACCCTTCTTTGCTGCTTTATCTATAACAGAAAATGCAGTAGACATCATTTTTGCTGCTTCAACCTTACTAGTCTTTGCAACTTTTTCAATCTTTTTAACGACTTCTTTCATTGCGCGTTTTCGGCGGTCATTAAAAGCCTTCTTTCGAAGAGAACCTCGGATAGCTTTTTTAGCTGATTGTGTTATTGGCATATATTGCACTATACCAGGAAACCCAACAAAATGCAATATATTAGAGAATATAACTAAATAAAGTTAATCTCAAAATTATACATACCCATAGAACAAAGACCTCTTAAAGAACCTGGCTTTCTAACCCCTAAGTCAATCTCAGTTTCTCCATTTTGAGGTAACATTTTTCTGTATCCCAATTCTGGAATAGTCAAAGAAGAAGAACAATCAAAAGTGCCTGTTGTCTTCATGATAAGTTTTGTTGGAATACCAGACTGCGCACTAGAAATACGAGGCAAATACCCTCCTCTAGCATTCACTGTCACATATTGAGTACCGTCTCTAACTTCTACGTTTTGAACTATATTTTCTGTATTAGATATTTTTGAATCACCAAAGATAACAAAACCAAGACCTATCAAAAGAAACACCGTCAGTACAATCAAAGTAGCTCGAGTTGTTTTGTTGTTTTCTTTTTTATTTTTTATATCTTTCATATTACTACTTAATTATATATTAAATAACGGTGGAATAATGCCTAATCCTGCAAGTCCCGACAAAAGAGCGAAAAGTCCAAGTCCTATTACGACCACTCCTGCAGTTTTAAAGAAAAGAGGCGCATAATTAGAATGAGCAAAAGAGGCAGAACCAAAAGACAGAAAAGCTAATACAGGGAAAGTTCCCAGTACAAATGCTAACATAATCAACATTCCAGACAAAAAAGACCCACTAGAGAGTGCCGCTACTTGCATCGACTGGGTGAAACCGCAAGGCAAGAAAAAAGTAGCGAATCCTATAATGAGAGGTGTTAAAGTCTTGTGTTGAACTTTTCTGAAAAAATTAAACACACCAGCTGGAAGTGTAACTTTACTTTTTTCAAAAACTCCTACTAGATTTAATCCTAGTAACAGCATTATCATCGAAGCTAGAAGCCCTAGTATTGCAGTAAAGGTAAAATTAATTCCGATCACATCTCCGACAACACCAAGTACTCCCCCAAGTAATGCAAAGCTTACAATTCTACCGATATGAAAAAGAGTAAAATTCTTTTTATCTACTGCATTATTATTGTCTTCAGAAACTTTCGCTGAGAGCGACAATACAAGTCCACCTACCACAGCAAGACATGAAGATACCGATGCGATGAGCCCAATAATAAAACCCGTTGTTGGAGTTATCGGCCCACCAATACCTAGGTTTAGGATTCCAGATTTTTGCAAAATGAAAAACAAAGCAAGAAATACAAGACCTATCGGTATCGCTTTAAACAAAACACTTCCGTCTCCTTCCAAGCTTTCCTCCTTCTCAACAGCAAGTCTATAACCATTGTTTTTTATTTTTTCAGTCAAAATACTAGCTAACTCTTCTTGAGATTTTTCACTTTCAGTCTCCAGTTCTACTGTCTCTCTTTTTAAATTTACTTTTGGATTTTTAATAAAGTCTTGTTCACCTAAAATATCTTCGATCAATATTTTGCACGATGCACAATGTGTCCCCGAAACATGAAATGTATATTTTTTCATAAAATTTATTTAATTACAGCTTCATACTTTTAATTCTAAGCGAATTCCCAACCACCGACACCGACGACATTGCCATTGCAAAACCTGCAAATACTGGAGAAAGTAACCATCCGAATATCGGATAAAACAATCCTGCTGCAAGAGGTATACCAACTATGTTATAGATGAATGCCCAAAAAAGATTTTGCTTAATGCCTCGCATAGTTATCTTCGAAAGCTTTATTGCCTTTGCAAGTTTTGAAATGTCTCCGCCAAGAAGTGTAATACCAGCAGATTCTATCGCTACATCAGTGCCAGTACCCATAGCTATGCCTACGTCTGCCTGTGCTAATGCCGGAGCGTCATTGACTCCGTCCCCTGCCATGGCAACAATTTTACCTTGTGCTTGTACTTCTTTTATTTTTGCCAGTTTATCAGCAGGTAATACATGAGCTATAACTTCATCAATACCTACAAGTCCTGCAACATATTTTGCAGCTTTTTCATCATCCCCTGTGAGCATGACGACTTTTATGCCAAGTTTATGCAAATCAGCTACTGCTTGTTTAGATTCTGTTTTAACTTCATCGGCCACCATCACAAAACCTATAATATTTTCCTTTGTTGATAAAATCACTGGGGTTTTACCTTGGGCTGTAAATTCTTCAATTTTTGTTTCATCGAAATTAATTCCTAAATCTTTTACTAATTTTACATTACCAACAAAATATTCCGTGTTGTTTACTGCACCCCTTAGCCCCTTACCTTGAAGTCCTTCAAAGTTTGAAACTTCATAACTCTTTATATTTTTTTCATTCGCATAAGTAACTATCGCATGAGCGATAGGATGTTCTGACTTACTTTCTAAAGATGCAAGTAAAGAAATAAATTCTTCATCTTTTAATTCTGAAAAGTTTTGTATGTCTACAAGAGTCGGCTTCCCTTTTGTTATTGTTCCTGTTTTATCTACTATGACAGTATTCACCTTATGTAGCTTCTCCAGCGTCGCTGCATCCTTCACAAGAATTCCTTCCCTAGCACCCTTGCCCACGCCAACGATGATAGCGGTAGGGGTCGCAAGGCCGAGTGCACATGGACAAGCGATAACCAAAATTCCCACAAAAGAGACTAGCCCATAAGAAAGTGCCTGAGAAAATCCCAAATAATTTGTACCTACTATTAGCCACAGTGCCAAAGTGATAAATGACAAAATAATGACAACAGGTACAAATACTGCAGAAATTTTGTCAGCAAGAGCTTGAATAGGGGCTCGAGAGCCTTGAGCTTCTTCGACCATTTTTACAATCTGTGACAACAGGGTCTCAGAGCCAACTTTAGTGGCCTTAAACTTAAATGATCCGCTGGTGTTAATAGTGCCTCCTACAACACTATCCCCTACTTTCTTTTTTACCGGCATAGGTTCACCGGTCACCATAGACTCATCTACGAAAGATTCTCCCTCTAATACAACTCCGTCAACAGGAATTTTATTCCCAGGTTTAATTATGATTATATCTCCGTGCACAACTTCATTTATCGATATTTCCACTTCTCCACCTTCCTTTTCAACTAAAGCAGTTTTGGCTTGTAAATTTAAAAGCTTCTCTATTGCATCTCCTGTTTTTAGTTTTGATTTTGTCTCTAGATATTTTCCTAATGCAATAAAAGTAATCACAACGATAGTCACATCATAATAAGTGTGCTCTACATTTATAAACTGACTGAGGGACTCCTCAAATGCAGAGACCACAAAACTATAAATAAATGCCACAAAAGTACCAATACCTATCAGGGTATCCATATTAGCTCTGCCATAACGTAAAAAACGATAGAACCCGAGAAGGTACGGCTTACCAACTACAAAAAGTATGTAAGTAGCAAATATAGGCAACAAATGGTGAAAAAATTCTTTGGTTATATCATTCATCATTGGCACCACATTGTACAAACCCAAAATATCCCAAGCCATCACAAAGACACTAAACACAGCAAGTGGTATAGCCACCATCAATTTACTTTTCATCTCTCTTAACTCAGAAAGTTTTTCGTTTTTTGTTTGATTCAAACCAAGGTGTGCTTTGTGTTCGTCCTCGCTCATACCCATGTCTTTCGCAGACATTTTCATGTCATTTTCCATTGGAACTACAAGTGAATATCCTAATGGTTCTAGTTTTTTATTAAAATCTTCTGGACTTGTTTTAGTAACATCAAAATAAATCTTGGCATTCTCTGTACCTGGATTCACTTCAATATTTTCTACTCCATCAAACTTTTTAATAGTTCGCTCAATAATAGAAGAACAAGAAGCGCAGTGCATACCTTTTACTTTATATATTTTTGGCTTTTGCATAAATATTATTTATAGTGATTAATATCGAACTATTTTTTCTTAAGTTGATAAACTTTTAATATTTCTTTAGTCGCTTTTTCCGTCTCACCTCTTTTTATTTGATTTACAACACAATGACCCAAATGCCCTTTCAAAAGTTCATCTTCAACTCCTGAAAGTCCTTGCTTGATAGCTGAAGTCTGAGTAATTACATCAATACAATAAATATCTTTTTCAATCATATTTTGAAGACCTCTCACTTGGCCTTCTATTATCTTCAATCTTTTAATTATTTTTTGTTTGTCTGTTTTTTTATTATCTGTATGCATATCTAAAGTATATACCCCCAGGGGGTATATGTCAATATGCTTAGGGGCTAGAAGCTAACAAAATTATTAACCCTATGCCCTTCTTTGGGCGCATTAAAGGAAACAAACCCTCGGGTATAATAATTTTATTATCTTCTAAACCACTTACTCTGTGTTATCATTAAAGAATGATAGGAAGCATTAAAGGTAAAATAACCCTTATAAAAGATAGGTTTGTGGTAATAGAAGCTAATAATATAGGCTATAAAGTCCATGTCTCCCCTGAGACAATAACGATAGCTCAAAAAAAACCAGAGGTGCTTTTATGGATTCACTCACATGTACGAGAAGATGCTTTTGATTTATACGGATTTTTAGAATATGAAGAATTAGAATTCTTTGAAATGCTTATCAATGTATCGGGTATAGGTCCAAAAGGAGCCCTAACAATACTCGGAGTTGCAAGTATCGACACACTAAAGAAAGCTATCCAAACTGGCGATATTGCTTATCTTACGAAGATTTCTGGTATAGGAAAAAAGACAGCAGAGAAAATGCTCATTGAGCTTCGAGACAAGATATCTAAAGATACAGTAAGTAGCGGAAGTCTAAAAAATGAACTAGACGCACTTGAAGCGTTAAAGGCTCTGGGCTATTCTCAAAATGAAGCTCGAGAAGCACTCAAAGGACTCTCTCCTGATTTAGATACAAATACAAAAATCCGAGAAGCGTTAAAAACTCTTGGTGGAAAATAAATACTAGTAAATTTTTATTTAGTAAAAAAATAACTTTTTATACCAGAAGCAGTAAGCGTTGCCATATCTACATACGCCTGTCGTCTTGTTTTTGTATTGCGAAATTTTTTCTCATAAATATAACCGTATTCTACGAGGACCGACTTAGTCTCCTGGTCAAGGCTTCCATTCGCCCCGAGAGCTATTAACTTTTGATCAAGTACAAGTCCACCCTTCTCTTCCGGAAAAGTACTTAAACTATATTTCTTTTTTAACTCAGAGAAAATTTTCTCTCCTAAACGAATACTTTCTTTTGCATTTAAAAGTTGTATTTCTGGAACGTACACAACAAAACCTTTATATTTACCAATAGTCCATTTATTTTTTCTTGGATAATCATTAAAATGAATGTGTATCACTGCATCTATATCATTTTCATTTGCCCATTTATTTATACCGTATAGCTTGATAGAAGTGTCTTGATTTACTGCCACATGCGGAACACCCTCTTTCTTTACAAAGTCCCCTTCCTCCACTTTTATAGCTGTTTGTTTTTTTAGAGTCTCTTTAAATAAATTTATTTCGTCTTTCTTAGACAAGTAATCTGAGAATGTTTTATTATAATCACCATTTGAACGAGTTATAAAAACTTCAAATCTTTTATCTTTTTTCAGATTCTTCTGTAATTCAAGTGCTACCCGTAGGTTCATATCTGCTTCTTTAAAGTTTCCATATTGAGCTCCCCAGACCTCATCATCGTGTCCTGGCACTATAAGTATCTTTATCTTTTTAACTTCTGGTTTAATAGAAGCTGTTTTTGCTTCGATGCTTATGGGCAAAACAAAAAATACTGAAAAAATCAAAAAAATTGTGGCAAAAAATTTATTCATGTATATTATGATAATAACATGCCCGAATTACCAGAAGTAGAGACAACAACAAAAGGATTAAGAAAAGAGACCCTAGGCCTTAAGATTTTAGATGTGTGGACAGACTTGAACACTAAAGACAAAAGAAAGAATGATACTGTCGCAAATCCTAAATTTTTTACTATTTTTAAAAAAGAAATAATTGGATATAAAATCATTGGAGTAGAAAGAAGAGCAAAGAATATTTTAATAAA
>JBBTSS010000025.1:0-6017 GCA_038064635.1 Patescibacteria group bacterium | reverse complement strand
GATACTCGTAAGTTTGGAAAAATGACTTTAATAAATGCAAAGGAAATAAGTACTTCTAGGCATCTCAAAAACTTAGGCCCTGAACCACTTCATGAAACATTTACCTTTAAAGAATTCAAAGAAAGATTAACAAAAAAACCTCAAGGTAAAATAAAGACTGTTTTAATGGATCAAAGCATTCTAGTGGGTATTGGGAATATTTATTCTGACGAAATACTCTGGTATGCAGGTGTAAATCCAGAAAGAAAAATTTCAAACCTAACCCTAGATGAAATTAAAAAGATGTTTAAAGCAATGAAAGAAACCTTAAATAAAGGAATAGATTTTGGAGGAGATTCTATGTCTGATTATAGAAATATTTATGGCTTACGAGGAGAATTTCAAATGCATCACCAAGCATACAGGAGAAAAGGAGAAAAATGTAGGAAAAAAAATTGCCCTGGTGTTATAATGAGAAAAATTATAAATGGCAGAAGCGCTCACTTCTGTAACGCGCATCAAATATAAAATATATGCATATATTAATCGGTTTTATAGGTATAGTTATAGCAATTTGGTTTCTTTGGTTTTTTACAGGTGGACCTCAAGATTTTGAAAGACAAAACCCGGGGCCATTTTTAAAAGCTCCTGCCCCACTAGACACAGGAGAATCCTACGGTCCAAGAAGATAATCTCTAAGTTAGAATTCTAAACAAAGCTACACCAAACGCCACAGAAACATTCAATGATTCTTTTTTACCTTGCATTGGTATCTCAGCAATTACGTCACACTTTTTTAAAAGATTTTTTGGTATACCAGTGACTTCATTACCCATTAAAAAAACATTCTTGGCACTAGATTTTACTTTTCTATAATCAATAGATTTTGGATCTTGTTCAACAGCTATAATCAAATAACCTTCTTTTTTAAGTTTTGTTATAAGTGCCACAATACTCTTCTTTTGTTCCCAAAGCATAGTCTCTTCTGCCCCCAAAGCAGACTTTGCCAAATCAGTACGCTTTCTACCAAATCTATCAACGGGTGCTGGAGTATATCCAGTAATATATATTTTATCTATTCCCAATGCATCAGACGTACGAAAAATAGCTCCAACGTTTTCTACACTTCTTATATCGTTTAGTATTACTATGTTTTGTGTTTTCATTTTAAAAAATTCTTATTTCTCATTTCTTTATGATATTTAATAGCGAATCTATGGGCTTCACTATTTGCTAAAACAATCTCTCTTTTATATTTATTTACTAATTTAGTATCCCCTTTTATTTCCCTCATTTTGTGCTTTTCATCTTTTGTAACCGCCACTACTTCTGTACTTATATTCTTTTCTTTTAAAATCTTATAGGCCACATTCATCTGTGCGGTACTTCCATCTATAACAATAACATCTGGGAACTTCCACTCTGGATGATTAAAACGACGTTCTAATACTTCTTTTAGTGCGCCCGTATCGTTCGCATCTTTTTGGGTTCTAATCTTGAACTTTCTGTATTCATTTTTATTAACTTCACCATTTTCTAAAACCACCATCACTCCCACCATATTTTTACCACCCATGTGAGCTATGTCGTAAGCTTCTATACGAAAAACACCCTCCTTGTTTTCTGTAAGATTTTCTTCTTTAATCAAAGACACATCATAAATATGAGTAATGGCAAAAATCTTTTTCTTTACAATTCCTGCATCCTCAAATCTATCCTGTTTAGCTAAAATAATCATTTCTTTTTTTAAGTCAGAAACAATCTTTTTCTTTTTACCCTCAAAAAGAAGTTTAATATTTTTAATATTATTTAGATATTTATTCTTTTCAGCTAAATTTGGGGCCAGGTTTAGCTGTCTATAAAACTCATGATAATTCTTTGATTTGTCGTCAAGAAATGGAAATATCTTTCGGATTATTTTTAATGCCTCCTTGAGTTGACCTCCATTTACAAAAGGTCCGTAAATCGAGGCGTAGGGAGTAGAAAAATTATTTTGCTCCTTGAGCTCTTTGCCCCTTTTTACTAAAATTTTGGGAAGTTCTTCTTTAGTAATACATACATAGTTAAAACTCTTATCATCTTTCTCTTTTGTATTGTAATATGGTTGATGTTTTTTAATTAAATTTGCTTCAAGAATAAGAGCTTCTAGTACACTATCCGTCTCTTGCCACTTTATATCCTCTGCTTTAAAAACCATATCAACAAGCAAAGGTCCTCTTGTTTCTACAAGATCACTACTAAAATAACTCCTAACTCGGTCTTTTAAGGATGTTGCTTTACCTATATATAAAATCTTTCCATCTTTCAGAAAGAAATACACACCAGGTTTATCTGGCATATTTAATTCTTTTAAATATTTTAATTTCATATTATTTCTTCTTCAATACTTTCTTCAAATATTTACCTGTATAACTATTCGTATTGTTTGCAACTTGTTCTGGAGTACCTTTTGCAACAAGAGTCCCTCCATGTATTCCCCCTTCTGGACCAATATCAATAATATAATCAGAGCACTTTACTATGTCTAAATTGTGCTCAATAAGTACAACAGTGTTCCCTTTAGTAACTAGCTTATTCAATACTTCTAGAAGTTTTGCTACATCATCATAATGCAACCCCACAGTCGGTTCGTCTAATAAATAAATTGTTTTTTCTGTATGTGGACGATAAAGTTCACTAGATATTTTTACACGTTGCGCTTCCCCTCCAGAGAGAGTTGTCGCAGATTGTCCAAGCTCTAGGTATCCAAGTCCTACATCTATAAGGGTGGTAAGTCTGTCTGAGATGGCTGGAATATCTTTAAAGAAAGTAAGCCCTTCTTCGACAGTCATCCGAAGTACTTCGTAAATATTTTTCTTTTTATATTTTACAGTGAGTGTTTCTTTGTCGAATCTTTTTCCAAGACAAACATCACAAGTCACATACACTGTCGGCAAGAAATGCATCTCTACGGCTATCTCTCCATTTCCTTCACACGCTTCGCAACGTCCACCTTTCACATTAAAAGAAAATCTATTTGCTTTCCATCCACGAAGTTTTGCATCTTCTGTCTCAGCGAACATGTCACGAATATGCGTAAAAGTTCCAGTATAAGTCGCAATGTTTGATCGAGGAGTTCTTCCTATTGGAGACTGGTCTATGAGAATTGCACGGGACAAGTATTCTGTTCCAGTAAAAGATGAACAATTAAATATCTGTGCAGTTCTATATTTTCTTTCATATCTTCCTTGAAGATTTTTATAAAGAATTTCATACATAAAAGAGCTTTTTCCAGATCCAGATACTCCTGTAATAGAAGTCATAACCCCAAGAGGCACTTCTACGTTCAAATTATCAATATTAAAAATCTTTCCTCCAGCTATACGAAGCACACCTTTTGCTTCACGTCTTTTTTCTGGTATCTCTATTCGAATTTCTTCTCGAAGATACGCAAGAGTACGAGAATTATTTGTATTCTTTTTTGCTGTAAGCAAATCATCTAAGTACCCTGCGGCCACCACCTCGCCACCATGTACTCCAGCTTTTGGTCCTATGTCTACTATGTAATCTGATGCATAGATAGTGTCTTCATCGTGTTCCACCACTAAGATCGTATTACCTAAATCACGAAGATTTAAAAGGGTTTTTATGAGCCTGTCATTATCTCTTTGATGAAGTCCTATTGTTGGCTCATCAAGCACATAGAGTGCTCCCACGAGCCTTGAGCCTAGTTGTGAAGCAAGTCTAATACGTTGCGCTTCCCCTCCAGAGAGAGTATTTGCTTTACGAGAAAGTTGTAAATAGTCGAGTCCAACATCTAGCATGAATTGCAATCTTGCTTCTATCTCTCGTACTACGGGTACAGATATTTCTTTTTCTTGATCAGAAAGTTTTAAATTCTTAAAAAACTCGTGAGCGTCTTGTATAGATAAAGAAGCGAGATCTAAAATATTTACCCTACCTTTATTGGTTTTAACTTTTTTACCTTCTTTTGTATTTTTATTAATCTTTGTGTTATCAGTTGGAATTTCTGCTTCGAGAAATACATTCAATGCTTCAGGGCGAAGTCTTGCTCCATGACAATCGTCACAAGGTTCATCTCCTCCAAAATACTTTGAACCTAGACCATTACATGTAGGACAGGCTCCATAAGGTGAGTTAAAAGAAAAAAGTCTAGGCTCTACTTCTGGAAAAGAAAATCCATCGTTCTTACAAGCAAACTTTGCTGACATTACAAACTCATCTTGGGAAGCAGAAAGTTGCTTATCGGAATGGTCTGGCCGAGCGTCTTCGCGAGGAGATCCGAGGACCTGACGAGAAGCAACTTTCTGCGAACCAAATGAAATAGTAACCAACCCATCAGCTTCTAGAAGTGATCGCTCAAGTGCTTCAGCAAGTCGCATCCTTGCACCATCTTTATTATCAAAAAATTCATGTACTGCGAATTTATCTACAAGTATGTCTATGTTATGAGCTTTATTTTTTGAAAGAGTTATTTGTTCCCGAAGTTTCTTCATCACTCCATCTAGACGAATCTCAGAAAAACCTTTGCCGAGTAAATCATAAAGTAATTGATAGTATTCCCCTTTTCTTCCACGAACAATAGGTGCAAAGATACTTATCTCTGCTTCATTCCAATTTACCCCTAAAACACTTTTATTATTCTTATTTTGTTTATTTAAAATACTTATTTTCTCTAATACAAAATTCAAGATCTCTTCATTTGAAAGTTTCTTTATCTCCTCTCCACATAAAGGACAATGCGGGTGCCCGATACGGGCATACATCACACGAAGATAGTCATATATCTCAGTGATGGTAGCCACAGTAGAACGAGGGTTGTTTGAGCGAGACTTTTGGTCGATAGAGATAGCCGGTGAAAGACCCGTGATCTCGTCTACATCTGGCTTTGGCATTTGGTTTAAAAATTGTCGTGCATAAGAAGAAAGACTTTCTACATATCTCCTCTGCCCTTCAGCAAAAATGGTATCAAAAGCGAGAGACGACTTACCAGAACCAGACACACCGGTAATAACCACCATCTTATTACGTGGCATCTCTACTGAAATATTCTTTAGATTGTGAGTCCGAGCACCTTTGACGACGATAGTATCTATTTGTTTATTTGTATCTTTTTTCATATTATATATAGCTAAGAATTCCATATTATAACACGAAAATCATAAAATTTCTATAAATCTGCTATAATCAGAAATATGAAGGAAAGCAACGTAGAACACAAAAAACCAGCATCAAAAGAAGAGATAGAAAACACAAAACAAGCATCTAGAGACAGATTGGCTGAAACCTTACGTGAGTCTAGAAGAAGTAGGGACGAAGAACTGACGAAATTAGAAAAATCAAAAAAGAAAGTTTTTAATTTTTTATCACCAAAAAAAGAAAGACCTGAAGCAATCTCACAAGAAATAAAAAACAAAAAAAATCTCACAAGAAAATTACTAGAAGAAGGAAAATATGATATTGATTTAGAGGAGAACCTTTTACAAAATGAAAGAAAGCAATTATTTAAATCAACAGTACTTGAACCTATCACTAAAATAGAAAACATAATATATGACTATAAAAAAATAGACGAGGTTGAATTAATATCAAAAGAATTCAGTGAGGAAAATTTCAGGATGTTTATGTCTGAAGCAGACCCTAAAGAAATTCGAAGCATAGTAGCAGCCATACATCAGATTCTTAAAGCAGGAAAATACTCAAATCCCTTTTACCAAAAAATAATCAATCTTTCTAAGGAATACTTCCCTGAAATTGAAGGGTTTTTTAATAAAAACTTTCACGCATTTTATAATGCTGAATTCATAAATAACATACTAGGTGATCAATCCTCTACGGAAGAACAGCTCTCAGATGAAAAAATAATGGAATCTATTAAAAACTTTGAAGGATATTACAAAGAAGAAATAATGTGGCAACGTAGGTATGGCGAGTTAAACAACCTAACAAACTTTATTCTAACTAAAGGACCCGAAGATTTAAAAACCTGGATAAAAGAACAAGTAAAAACAGAAATAGAAAAAGAAAACTTTGTATCA
>JBBTSS010000024.1:0-6544 GCA_038064635.1 Patescibacteria group bacterium | reverse complement strand
CATCATGTCAAAAGTAACGTATCCATTAGCATCAAGACCAGTAGCTGTACCAACTTGTACTCCGTTTACGAAGAGCTTGAAGTTAGCAAAAGCTGAAGCTGGAGCTGAACCAATGTTTCTCAAAGCAAGTCTCTTCATCCAAACAGCTCTGTTTGAAACTGTAAGAGTTGATTGCCATAGAGTTACGTTTGCACCTGGGTTCAAAGTTGCTCCTGAAGGAGTAACAGTACCAGCTGCTACTGTAGCCAATGTAGCTGAAGCGATTGAATGAATGTTTCCTGAAAGGTTTGCAGTAACTACACCAGCTGAAGTTGTGAATGTTGCAAGCATCATACCTACAGTTTGACCTGAAGTACCTGAAGCAATATCAGCCTTTACAGCAATAGTTTTTGAACCAGCTACTGTAAATAATCCTGCTGGAGCAGTAAATGTTACTGAACCGTTGCTTGATACTGAAGCTGCATCAGACAAACGCATTGAACCATCAAATAGGTACACGTTTGAAGGAGTAGTGTCAGCAGAAACTCCGAGTCTTTGTAGAGTAACACCTGTTACTGTTCCTGTTCCGTTAAATGTAAAGTGTGCAAGGTCAGCTGTTGCTTGACCTGCTACAAGAGTTCCAGAAGCTGGATTGTTAGAAGCTAACATAGCTGTAACAGGACCAGTTTGTGAAGTCATTGAAGAACATGGAAGACCAGTTGTCATACTAAATCCTACTGCAGAAGTACATCCTGCTGGGTAAGTCATAGTTGAACCACTGTTACATGGCATACCAGTTGTTGTACTGAAACCTGTGGTTGAAGTACATCCTGCTGGGTAAGTCATTGAAGAACCTCCTGTCCATGCAGCACGTGACATAGCACCGAAGATTCCGTCAGCTGTTAAGCCTTTAGAAGCTTGCCATGCTTGTACAGCACTTTTTGTTTTTGAACCGAAGTAGTTAGTTTCACTACCTACTGATCCAGCGCCTGAAGTTGAAACAACGAATCCAGAGCCATTAAGACCCTGTTGTAGTTCTTTCACTTGAGCGTTATTTGATCCCATCTTCAAGGTTGAAGTGATAGCAGCAGAAGCTGTACTTGAAACAAGTAAAGCAGCAACCATCAAAGTTCCTAGAAGAAATTTTGATTTGAATAAATTACTCATAATATATTTTTATAATTTACGCCATTAATAAGTTTCGACAAAACTAAAAGCGTAATTTTCTATCGTTACCCATCCACTGATTAATTACTAATAATGTTAATAATGTAGCAGACGATAACGAACAGATTTAAACTAAACATTTCAAACTGAAACAATCTTATGAAGATTACTCTCCACAAAATTTTTCGTATTCAGTTTTCAATGACCTTTCTTTTACCACATCTATATATTCATATATATAGAATAGGCTTGTTTTTTTACTTCAAATTTTTTCGACGAAATTTGAAACAAAAAACAAATACAATTTGTGTATTTACAGATACGCAAAAAAGCGATTTGTAGATACACATACATTATAATACGCTTACAACTAAGCAAGCAATATATAATCGTGTGGATAAACGATAAAAATATCGCTCACGCCACAAATTACATATTCGCATATTTTTGACCAAAATGCAAACACGCAATTCATATAAAAGTAACGTATGAGGGTAAAAAATATTACAGAAAGGTTTCTACAATATATAGTATCGGCTCCATCTCTTTGTACCAGTTTTCTTTAAGACATTATCAGACACCATAGCTACTAATTCTCTCTGTAAGGTCTTCTCCCCTAATGTCCTTAATGGACCGTAAGAAGCATTTTTTATGTCCGTTATAGTCTGTCCTTGAGGATTGTTTTTTATTATTGTTATTATTATTTCACGTCTTTCTTTTCTTGAGTTGTCTGTATTGTCCTTTAGATTTTTTATAACGGACATTGAGTTTGAATTAGCATTTATTTTGTCCGATATGGCTTTCATTAGAGTACTACCCTTTTGGACACCAAGCCTAGTCGGAGAGACGTGTCTTTTAACAGGATGTATAGGATCATGCTTTGTAAAAAGGCTGTCTCTCTTTGGAGTTGTAAAAGTATCTTTCTCTACTTCAAATTCTTCTACGTTTGCTGTCGCAAAAAAATCAGAAAGAGTCGCATGACCATCAAACATAGCATAGCTACCTAAAGCTTCTTCGATAGACTTCTTTAAGGTTAAAAATTCACTCTTTAGAATACTGCAATTCATAGAAGAAAGCATACCCACAGTAGAAGCAATATCTAAAAAAGAAGTGAGCTCTACTATGCTTCCAGTCACCTTCTTGGACATGCCATTTGACCGTGATGTCCTTAATGAATAGGTGTCTGATAGGATGTCATTCGCGAGACTTCGAAGTTTATTTTTCAAAGGTTCTTGATTGTCCAATATGTCCGTTACGATATATAGAGCTGTTATAAGCTTATTTGTCTTATTGTAAGAAATAGAGAGTCCGTTAACGGAAGAAATGTCCTTCACGTCTAAACTTATGTCTTTGAAGTTATTTTCTCTCTCTGTCATGCGTCCATTATATATAGGACAAGATAAAATGCAAGGATAAACTTCATGAAAGAATGAAATTTGTTGAGCTGTGTTTTTTAATAGGCATTGCACAGGCCGACGGGCCGAGCATAGCAATCCCGCAGTAGCGGGATATGTGCGCCTAGTAAAAATACAGCGAATAAAAATTTCATAAAATGAAATCATAACTCAACAAATTTAACCAACTTTTTTACTTAAATAATATATTTAAAGAAGATAAAAAAATATGTTAAAATAGCACTATGTCAAAGAACGGAAACAAGAAAAAAAATGAAAAGAAAACTCGTAATGAAAGAGAATCTTTTAATAAAAATAAAATTGAAACAAGTAGACTAAAAACAGAAACAAAACACGGCATTTGGGCAGTAGTTTTTTTTGTTTTAGCACTATTTCTTTTTATGGCAGCATTTAGTGCAGCTGGTGTCGCAGGAAAGTTTTTCTATCGAATTTTGTATTATTTGCTTGGTGTAGGGTACGTACTTTTACCTACGCTCTTCTTGCTACTCGGATCTTCTTTCCTGAAATCAAATGTACCAAATATCGGCGCTACTCGAACCATAAGTTCGCTCTTGTTTTTACTTTCTGGACTCGGCATCATAGACATAGCATCTGGCACTCATGCGGGAGGATTTTTAGGAAAAATTTTCTCTATACCACTCGTAGCATTGTTTGATATGTATGCGAGTCTCATATTCCTCGGAGCATTGCTCATCATCTCACTCCTCGTGATGTATGACACAAAACCAGAGTTATATAATTTCTTTAAAAATATTTTAAATCTATTCAAAAAGAAACAGGTAGAAGAGGTGCAAAATAATGACGCAGATGATACCGAAGAAGAGGAAGAAACAGAAGAAGAGCCTGTAAAAGAAATTCCTTCTACTACGGACAAAGTAAAACAAGCTCTCGGAATAAATAAAAAAGAAAAAACAGAAGAGCCCGTCGAAGAGGAAGAAATGCAAATCAAAAAAAGAAAAGGTGGACTTGTGTCTACTTATACTCCCCCACCAATATCTCTCCTTGAGGAGGATAAAGGTAAACCAAACACAGGAGACATCAAAGCAAATGCAAACATCATAAAACGTACACTTCAAAACTTCGGTATAGAAGTCGAAATGGATGAGATAACAGTCGGACCTACTGTCACCCGATACGCTCTAAAACCGGCAGAAGGAGTCAAACTCTCTCGTATTGTCGGACTTCAAAACGACCTCGCACTAGCACTCGCTGCGCACCCTATCCGTATCGAAGCCCCTATACCTGGTAAAAGTCTCGTAGGTATCGAGATACCAAACAAAGTGAAGTCTACTGTCGGACTCGGTACTTTGCTTTCTGATCTTGATTTCAAGAATAATCCAAAACCTCTCATGGTAGCCCTCGGTCGCTCTATCTCAGGAAAAGCAAAATTTGGTAACCTCGCAAAGATGCCTCATGCGCTCGTCGCTGGTACTACTGGATCAGGAAAATCTGTAACAATCCACTCCATCATAACTTCACTCCTTTATAGAAATGGACCAGATGACCTCAAACTCATCCTCGTCGACCCAAAACGTGTAGAGCTTACACTTTACAAGAACATCCCTCACCTACTCACCCCGGTCATCACAGAAGCAAAGAAGACCATCCTCGCACTCAAATGGGCAGCAAAAGAAATGGATAGAAGATATGACATCCTCGAATCAGAATCTGTTCGTGACATAGAAAGTTATCACAACAACATCTACAACAAAAATCCAAAGACCACTAAAATCATGGAAAATGGAGAAACGAAAGAAGTAGACTCAGAAAGAATGCCTTATATTGTGATAGTCATCGACGAACTTGCTGATATCATGACCACCTACCCTCGTGAACTCGAAAGCGCTATCGTGCGTCTAGCTCAGATGTCTCGTGCTGTGGGAATACACCTCATACTCTCTACCCAGAGACCTGAAGTAAATGTCATCACAGGACTTATCAAGGCAAACGTCCCTGCTCGTATAGCACTAAAGGTGTCTTCACAGATAGACTCTCGTACTATCCTCGACGCTGGTGGAGCAGAAAAGCTTCTCGGAGCTGGAGATATGCTCTACTCTTCTGGAGAAGCTCAACCAGAGCGTCTACAATCTGCTTTCATTTCTGAAGGAGAAGTAAAGAAAGTGGTCAAATACTTAGCAGATGCATACAAAGATGAAATAATGGACGAGATCACCCTAACAGGAGGCAGTATTAATGCAGATAAAAGTATCTTTGAAAGTAATTTAGACGATGATGCAGGAGATGACGACGAAATGTACGAAGAAGCTCGTCAATGCGTAATAGAAGCCGG
Organism: Patescibacteria group bacterium; assembly: GCA_038064635.1. Lineage (GTDB taxonomy): Bacteria > Patescibacteriota > Minisyncoccia > Phycocordibacterales > UBA9973 > UBA9973. The sequence continues at coordinate 1,693 of JBBTSS010000024.1, read as the reverse complement.
TAAAGCAAGTACTTCATACCTACAAAGAAAACTCAAGCTCGGCTATGCTCGAGCTGCGAGACTCATGGACAAACTCGAAGAACGTGGAGTCATAAGTGCTGGAGACGGAGCAAAACCAAGAGAAGTACTCGAAAAAATACAGAGAGACGAAATGGGTAACAACGTGATGATGTAGCTTTATGAATCAAGATGCAAAGAAAACTTTACGAATAGTCTTACTTATAAGTCTTTTCCTTTTTATCATCGTATTTGCTTTCTTTAAATCTAGAGATCTGATATTTGGGGTGAAGATCACAAACGTATCCATAGTAGACGGAAGTAAAACAAATGAAAAACTCCTCCACGTAACAGGCAATGCTAAACACGCAGCTATACTGACTCTAAACGGACGCGAAATATCATTGAACAAACAAGGAGACTTTGATGAGACTATTGCTCTGTTCCCGGGGTATAATGTAATAAGTATAAACGCAAAAGATAAATTTGGTTCTGTTGATGAAAAAAATTATAAATTAATAATGGAGGCACCAAATTCTTTTTCGAACGGTCTGGTAGAGCCGACTCCTCTAGAGAATACAGAGTCGGCGACCCGAGGACCTGAAGAAAAGAATTTGGTGCCGTAATACGTATATATGATGAAGAAAAAAGAAAAGAAAGCAGATAAGGTTATCGGAGAGCGTAGTGATACTACTATCCTCGACAACACACTCAAAGCTATCCAAACAAAATTTGGAGAAGGCTCTATTATGAAATTCGGTGATTCACCAAAAGTAGACGTGAACGTCATACCTACTGGTTCACTCGGTCTCGACATGGCACTCGGCGTCGGAGGAATACCACGTGGAAGAATCATAGAGATATTTGGACCAGAGTCTTCTGGTAAGACTACCCTTTCCCTGCATATAGTAGCTGAAGCTCAAAAAGCTGGAGGAGTATGTGCGTACATTGACGCAGAACATGCAATGGATCCAGAATATACAAAGAAGCTCGGTGTAAACATCAACGAACTTCTCATATCTCAACCTGATAACGGCGAACAAGCTCTTGAAATAGTAGAAAGCCTCGTACGCACAGGAAAGATCGACGTCATCGTGATCGACTCCGTCGCTGCCCTAACTCCAAAAGACGAAATCGAGGGCGATATGGGCGCACACCATGTAGGTAAACAAGCAAGACTTATGTCTCAAGCACTTCGTAAACTCACAGCTATCGTCGCGCGTTCAAAGACTGTGGTGATATTTATAAACCAGATCCGTATGCAAATAGGAGTGATGTTCGGTAACCCTGAAACTACCCCAGGAGGTAAGGCTTTAAAATTTTATACTTCTGTCAGACTCGATATTCGTCGTATCGCTCAGATTAAAAAAGGTGAAGATGTAGTGGGAGGACGTACACGAGTGAAGGTAGTAAAAAACAAAGTCGCTGCACCATTTAAACAAACAGAGTTCGATATCATCTATGGAGAAGGAATATCTCGTGAAGGAGAAATGATGGCCCTCGGTGAAAAACTCGGAAATATTGAAAAGTCTGGTGCTTCGTATTCATACAAAGATAAAGCCGGAGTAAAAACCCCTATGGGCCGAGGCTATGATGCTACTCGAACATGGCTCAAAGAAAATCCAAAAGTATTAAAAGAACTAGAAAAAGAAATCCGAGCGAGATTTGGAGAAATCCAAATGAAAAGCTCTGGGGA
>JBBTSS010000023.1:0-26930 GCA_038064635.1 Patescibacteria group bacterium | reverse complement strand
CGAGTAGCTCCAGGTGCATTATGTGTTTTGAAAAATGTTTGGAAAAAAGCTAGATGTTTCTTTTCAGGACTTGCAGAGATGGCTTTTAGAAGTCTACCTAAAGTATGTCCTCCATCTCCATATCTAGATACAAAAGTTTTCCAATTTGTCTTAAGACAAGTTACCCAAACGTCTCGTCCATAAGGATTTGATCCAAGAGAAGAAAGCATACTTACCGTGTCTTGAATACGTACGTCTTCTGAAAGTGCAAAGTGAGCTGTTAAGCAAAGGATCTCTTTGCCTTTAAAGTCCCCGAGAGCATTACCAATTCGATTCTTTTCTTCATGAAGATTTTCTTTCTTGTATTGCATAATAAAAGCATTGTATTCTTTTGTGCCTCCATTATTTGCTACCACAGCATAAATTGCACCACGTATGTCTGGATTTACTTGCTCACCTTTTTGGATTAAAGAAACTAGGTATTTTGCTTTATGGATAACTTCTTTATCTCCCGATCTTCCTAGTCTCGATATTGCAAGAGAACGTAATAAACTGTCTGTATGTGTTTCTCCTTCTTTCTTTTCCCAAGTAAGTCTCTCTAGTAAAGGGGTAAAAATTTTTCTAATATAAGTATCCAATTTTTCTTCTGTTTTTGACTTTGCTACTAGTTGTTCAACACGAGAAAGACCCATAGCTATCTCAAGCCAGACAGAGTAATCATGTTCATTTTTATAAGCATACAGAAATTCTAGTGCAGAACTTGTAGGTATAACTCCAGCTTCAGATAAAGCGAAAAGATCACGAATTATTCCGAGCCTGTCTCGTGCAGAGATTTCTTTATTTAAGACAGGGGAGATCAGTTTCTCTAGTAAGTCATTAGAATAAGAAGTTCTGTAAAATCCGGCTTCACCTATGTTTATTTTAGTCCAAGTTTGAGGTAAAGATATTTTTGTATTTTTTGATGAAAGTAAAATTTTCTCTGTTTTCTCGGATGTACCAATAGATATAGGTACAGACCATAGAGTTTTATCTTTAGACTTTGCTTTTGAAATAGGACTTCCAAAAAATCTATTTTGAGAAAGTTCTAAATTATTTTTAGAACTTTTAACTTCAATAACAGGATATCCTGGTAAACTTGTCCAGTTCTTCATTAGCTTTGCAATAGGTTTTTTAGATACTTTTTCAAATGCTTCCCAGAGATGTTCTGTTTCTGTGTTTTTGTAGCTATGTTTCTTTAGATAATATCTAAGTCCATCACGGAATTTTTCTTCACCGAGATAATCAGCCAACATTCTTATAACAGATGCTCCTTTAGAGTAAGAAACTTCGTCAAAAATTTCTCCTATCTCATCTGGGTGATGTACAGGTATCTCTATCGAATGTGTATGCTCTAGTGCGTCTAACCTTAATGCTGTGCCTAGATCATGAGTTGAGAATTGTGTCCAAATGTCCCAGTGAGGAAAAAGCTTATCTACTGCTAAGTATTCTATATAGGAAGCAAATCCTTCGTTAAGCCATAAATGTGTCCACCATTCCATTGTCACTAGGTTACCAAACCATTGATGAGCAAGTTCATGAGCTATAACGAGCGCCACCCATTGCTTGTTTGAAGCAGATGATTTTTCTTCATCGACAAGTAACATGCTTTCTCTGTAAGTAATAGCACCCCAGTTTTCCATAGCTCCTGCAGAAAAATCTGGGATTGCGATCATATCAAGTACAGGCAAAGGATACTTTATATCAAAATACTCTTCATAAAAGTCTAGAGTTTTAACGGCACAAGAAAGGGCAAATTCAGCTTGGTGCTTTTTGCCTGGAGTTGTAAATATTCTGACCTGCACACCATTTTTACTTTGCGTTTCTAGATATTCTAAATCACCAATGATGAAAGCGAGTAAATAAGTAGACATTTTTGGAGTAGGAGAGAATTTTATTATTTCGTATCCTTCAGAGTGTTCTAGACTAGAGACTGGTAGAGTGTTTGAGATAGCAGTTTTGCCTTTTGGAACAATAAGCGACACGTGAAAGACTGCTTTTTGTGCTGGTTCATCAAAACAAGGGAAAGCTCGTCGTGCGTCAGTAGCCTCAAACTGAGTAGTAGCCATATTAAAAACTTTACCATCAACTTGATAGGTGGATTTATAAAATCCACGCATTTTATCATTTAAAATTCCTTTAAAGACTATTGTGATCTTAACTTTTCCTTCATCTACAAAATCTTTGAAAACAAAAGTAACTGTTTCTGATTTTGTGTCATAAGAAATCTTAGTAGCAAATATTTTTTCTTTTTTATTTAAAATACTAACGGTTTCTATCTCTAATTCTTTAGAGTGCAATGTTAATACTTTTGTTTTTTTAGATATTAAAAGACTTACTTCTTCTACTCCTTCAAAAGTAAAATTTTCTAAGTCCGGTCTTAGGGTGATGTCGTATTCTGTTGGAATAACACTTTTAGAAAGTCGGACATTTTTAACTTTTGTTTTAGTTTGTCTTTTATTTTGCATAGAGAAATGGTAACATAAAAAAGTGGAAAATGAAATTTTGGACGGTAAGTTTAAAGTGAAAACCCCTGTATTTGAGGGACCTTTTGGTCTTTTACTTCGACTTATCGAAGAACGGAAGCTTTTTATAAATGACGTGTCTTTGGCAAGTGTTACAGAAGACTACATATCTTATGTGAACTCAATAGAAGACATGCCAAGAGACGAGATAGCTAGTTTTATAAGTATCGCCTCTACTTTGATTTTAATTAAATCAAAGTCACTTCTACCAGGACTCACTTTACTTGAAGAAGAAGAGAAAGATATCAAAAATCTAGAAGATAGATTAAAACTTTACAAGCTGTATTCAGAATTAGCTATATATGTTAAAAATAATTTTGGTAAAAATATAATTTTTCCAGCATTAGAATCTAAAAAATCTGTGTTAGTTTTTTTACCTGACGAAAGAATTACAAAAGAAAATATGATGCTTTTGGCGCAAGAACTTATCAATAAAATTCCTAAAAAAGTTTTTTTACCCAAGGTGGAAGTTAAAAAAGTAGTAAGTATTGAAGAAATGATAGATAGACTCACAGAACGTATACACAAATCCTTAAATATGAACTTCAAAGAATTTGCCGGTGTGGGTATTACAAAAGAAGAGAAAGTTACGGTTATAGTGAGTTTTTTAGCAATGCTTGAGCTCGTCAGAGTAGGAGTAGTGCATGTAATACAAGAGAATAACTTTGAAGATATAATTATAAACAAAAGAGAAGAGATAACAGAAGAAGTCATCTCTGTTATAGAAGAATAAATTTATGCAATTAGAATCAAAAATAGAAGCAGTACTTTTTTTTAGAAATGAATCCACTTCAATCAAAAAATTGAGTGAGATTTTAAAAGTTTCTAAAGAAGAAATAGGTGAAGCTTTGATCTCTCTGAAACAAAAATATGTAGATAGAGGAATAGTTTTAATTCAAAAAGAAGATGAAGTGATGCTTGGAACAGCAAGTGAATTTGGCGATTTAATAGAAGAATTACAAAAAGAAGAACTAAATAAAGACTTAAGTAAAGCAAGTTTAGAAACTTTATCAATCATACTTTATAAAAATGGCGCAAGTCGCGCGGACATAGACTATATACGCGGAGTTAACTCTAGTTTTACATTGAGAGCGTTGTCTGTGCGAGGTTTAGTAGAGAAAGTAAGCGATGAAAATGATTCAAGACGCTTTATTTACAAGCCCACTTTTGAATTACTTTCTTTCCTAGGCGTTCATTCTATTGAAGAATTGCCAGAATATTTTGAAACTTTCAATAATTTAAATAAGATAAAAGAAAATATTGAAGAACCTGCAAAAGAAAAAGATAGCAATGAAATTTAAGATGAATTTAACTAAAGAAAACAGAGCTATTATAGTTTCTCTTATTTTGTTGGCATTGACTATCTTTTTTTATGTGTCTGAAAACCAGAAAAAAATTGAGATGTTAAAACAGCAAGAATTAGGAAAACAACAAGTTCTTTCTGAAATTAAGTCAAAAATAGATGGTCTGGGGTTTTTAGCAAATGCTGTATCTGTATACGACATAGAAAACGAAAAAGAGATATACGGTAGAAATTCAAAAATAAAAATGCCTTTAGCCTCTCTTGTGAAGACCATGACCGTCATCACTGCTTTTGAAAATAATTCAGAAGATTTAATAAAAATTAAAGAAACCTACCTAAAAGAAGAAGGTGACTCTGGCCTCGTTATTGATGAAATATGGAATATTGAAGATTTAGCAAAATTCACACTTATTCTTTCTTCAAATGATGGAGCTCTTGCTTTGACCCGGGAAGATCCTTATTTTTTAAAGAAAATGAATGAAAAAGCGAGAGAGATAGGTATGTCTAATACAACTTTTAGCAATGTGACAGGTCTAGACATATTCAATAACAAAGCAGGGGTATATGGTACAGCTTTTGATGCAAATATCATGGCTATCTATGCTTTAAAAAAATACCCAAATATTTTTGAAGCTACCATTTGGCCAGATCTTCGCTTGAAATCTGAAACAGGTTACACTCATGACATAAAAAATACAAATCAAATCATAAAACAAATTCCACAAATCATGTTTTCAAAAACAGGTTTTACTTTACTTGCAGGTGGTAACTTAACTGTAATTTTTAAAAATGCGTATACTCATGAAATAGCAGTTACTATACTTGGCTCTAGTATGACAGGACGTTTTACTGATATGGAAAAAATAGTAAATTTTCTGTATACTTATAATTATGAGATATAAGATATTTGTCTTAGCTTTATTTTTAGTACTCAATTTCATATCTACGACAAACGTACTTGCGGCCACGACAAATGCTGGTTTTGTGAAGTCTAATATCTGGTATTCAAAAGATAACTTTGAAGAAGGGGATAAGATAAAAATATATACAGTAGTATTCAACCCAGATTCAAAGACTTTCTCAGGCACAGTAGTATTTTTTGATAATTCTGTTTTTTTAGGTAAAAAATCTTTTACTCTAAAAGCAAAAGAAGCAACTGATGTATCCATTGATTGGACTGTAAATTATGGTAGCCATTCTATTTTTGCAAAAATAGAAGATGCTAAATTTCTATTATCTAATGGTACTTATGAAAGTGTGTACCTAGCAGATGATCAGTCTGAAAAAAATACGTTTACAGTAAAACAAAAAGTTTTAACAGAAACAAAAGACACAGTAAAAGAAAATTTAAATGAAACTGTCACTAAAACTTCAGGTCAGATACAAAATATTCAAAAAAGTATAGTTGAAAACACACCCGCTGCTGTCTCTAAACCTATCATTTCCGCAACTAATAAAATAGAAGAATTTAGAGAAGACCTAAGTACAAAAGTAGATGATAAAAAAGAAGAAGCAAAACAAGAATTATCAATACTAAATGGGGAAATAAACAAAAAACCCACACCAACAGACACAGAAAGTAATTCCTTAAAAGATACCAAGAATACGGTCTTAAAAGAAGAAATAAAAGATACTGGTAAATTAGGCATGATGAAACCCTTAAAACAAGTAGAGGTATTTTTTCTTACATTGTTTTCTCTTATATTAAACAATAAATTCTTGTTCTATGGGCTAGTGGTCTTCGTGTTATTCTTGATTTTTCGTTTCATTTGGAACAAATTTCTCTAGATTTTGTAATTCTCTGTAAAAAATGTAATATAAGACTATATGAAATTTCGTGTATTATCAGGGATAATTCTTTTGTTTTCAGTATTTATGCTTCCTTTTTGGTTTTCAGCTTTGTTGGCCATCTCTCTCATGATTTATCATTCGTTTTATATTGAAGCAGTAATTTTAGTAATCTTGAATGATTTATTTTATGGCGTAAAGGAAGTAAGGTTTTTTAATGAATTTTTCTTTGTTAGTATCAGTGTAGTGTTGATATTTTTTATAATAGAATTTTTTAAACAAAAATTAGAATTTCATTCTGTGTAAAATAAAATGATTAGAAGAATCTTTAAGAAAAATACAATAAGAAACGCAAGTATGTTCGTAGAACCAGACGAGATTTTTCTCGATTCAAAAAATGTACAAAATTTTGACAGACAACAGTTTGAAGGACGCATCGAAAAACCAATTACAAAAAAAACTATCCTTGTAGTAGGTATTTCTTTTTTCTTGATGGTTTCTCTTTTTGGTGCACGACTTGGATATCTACAAATAAAAAAAGGGGAAGCCTTTTTTAAAAGAAGCGAAGACAATACTCTAGCTAAAGCTATCATATTTGCTGACCGTGGAATAATCTATGACAGAAATGGTGTAGAGATAGCTTGGAACAAAAAAGAAAGTGGACAGGTTACAAATGAGGCTTTAGTGGCATTAGCGGAACAATCAATAGAACAAAAAGAGAATATTATCAAAAGAGCCTATATGTCACCGGGATTTTCTCATGTACTTGGTTATGTAAGTTCTCCAACTCAGGATAGTAAAGGTAAATATTGGCAAACAGAATTTATCGGTAAAGATGGTCTTGAGAAACAATATAGTGATAAGATCAAAGGTGAGAATGGCTCAAAAATAGTCGAAACAGACGCTCATGGTGAAGTGTATTCAGAAAATATTATGAATACACCGAAAAGAGGTGCTGACTTAGTAACGAGCATAGACTCTAGAATACAAAGTAAACTTTTCTCTCTAATTCAAGCATCTTCTAATGCTCACAACTTTCAAGGTGGCGCAGGTATTATCATGGATGTGAGGACGGGGGAGATATTGGCTTCTACTAGTTTTCCAGAATATGATTCTGCTGTACTTTCTGAAGGAAAAGATAAAGAAAAAATAAATAGTTATCTCACTGATAAAAGGAAAGTTTTTTTAGATAAAACTATTTCTGGACTTTATACACCTGGTTCTATTGTAAAACCATTTTTAGCCTTAGGTGCATTAAAAGAAGGAATTATTAACCCAAACAAACAAATTCTTTCTACTGGTTCTATCTCAATACCAAACCCTTACGATAAAACAAAACCCACAATCTTTAAAGACTGGAAAGCTCACGGTTGGACTGATATGAGGGAGGCTATCGCTGTATCTTCTGATGTATACTTTTATAGTATTGGAGGAGGATTTGAAGGACAGACTGGTTTGGGTATATCAAGAATAGAGAAATACGCACACATGTTTGGTATAGGTCAGAAAACTGGCGTAGATATACCTGATGAAAGAGGTGGAAATATACCAAACCCGGAATGGAAATTAAAAAACTTTAAAGGAGACCCTTGGCGCGTAGGAGACACTTACCATACTGCTATCGGGCAGTATGGTTTTCAAGTAACTCCACTTGAGATGGTTCGTGCTACTGCTGCACTTGCCAACGGTGGCATACTTCGTACACCACATTTTTTAATGAATGATACTGAAAAAGAAAAAGAATTTACACAACTTGATTTTAATACAGAGGATATGAAGATTATTCGCGAAGGTATGCGTATGACTGTAACAGAAGGTACGGCAAAAGCGATAGATGTCCCTTTTATAAAAGCTGCTGCGAAAACTGGTACTGCTCAGCTTGGAATAAATAAAAATAAAGTAAACTCTTGGGTAATAGGATTCTTTCCTTATGATAACCCTAAGTATGCTTTTACTATACTTATGGAAGCGGGTCCAGCCGTAGGTACAGTAGGAGCTTCTACTATCATTCGTGGACTTTTTGATTGGATGTATTGGGAAACTCCAGAGTATTTTGATTTACCAAAAAGAGAAAAAAAAGTGGAGGAAAAGAAAACAGAAGAAATAATACAAAATTCATCAGAATTACCAGAGGTTATTCCTTTAGAACAAACAGAACTTGAAATTTTACCTGAAGTTAGGTCTGAATTAGAGGTGCGTTAAGACCCAAATTTCAAAAATTGACTTTAATCCTTAGAGTGCTATTGTAAAGGTAAATATAGGTTTTTTAGCTTTTTATTATAAGTAAATTTATTATTAGTATTTAACATTAATTTTATGAAAAAAATTCTCTCAGGTTTTCTTGTTTTTCTAATGGTTTTCGGAATGTTTTCTTTTAATCCAAATCAAGTTTCCGCAGTAACAACTACTATTTTTTCTGATAGTTTCGGTTCAAGTAATACCAATGAAGTCACAGGTTGGACTGATTCTGATGGTAATTTAGGTGATGCTTCTATTAAGAATTCTCCAGACGATAGAGCAGGTTCACCTACTACTGGATATGTTAGATTTAAATCACAAACCACAAACATAGTGCAAAGCAATATTTCAACTTTAGGTTATAGTAATATAAATCTCTCATATTACTGGAGAGGGCAGTTATCAGAAGAAGGGGACAATCTTCTTGTTGAATGGAAAAAGACAAGTGACGTTGCTTACTTGGTTTTAGCTACTCATGATTTGAACGATGAAACTTGGAGCAGTCCAGCAGAAAACATTGTTCTTCCTGCAGCTGCAGAAAATACTTCTATCGATATAAGATTTAGATTGAATACCAATGCTGTTAATGATGAAGCTCTCTTAGACGATGTTTCTATTACAGGTGATACTATCGTAGAAATTCCAACTTCTACTGTGGTAGTTAGTGGCAATACTTCAGCAGGAGAGAATCAGCCAGGTTGGATGTTCAACAGAGACATCTCTACCTCAACTCCTTTCGCTTTTAATACTATTGCATCAAGCATTGGTACTGGTAGCTTAAATGTTTTACCTATCGGAGCGAATGCTTCTGATAAAATGATTGCGGAGAATTTTATTAATACTCCTATCTCTCAAGTAAATTCTATTTCGTATGATTTCAAAATTGGTGCTGGTGGAGTAGACACTCAAGAAGAACAATTTTACATGAATGTGTATGCAAACTTTGGGGTGTCTGATGACTTAAAATTTTATGATTGTCGCTATAATGTAGTACCGACAATAGGCTCAACAGGTGGATTTACTACTGTTACTTTCGACCCAACTCAAGCATATCCGGTCACTACTCGTACTGGTGGTAGTGCTTCACCATTTACTTGTCCTTCAGTACCTGCGGATATGGACACTCTAAGTGCAGGATCAAACATCCGAGTATTTGCTTTAAACGCTGGAGACACTTCAGCAAGTGACGTAGGACTAGACGGATTCTTTGATAAAGTTGTGGTAAGCACAGATACTCTTATCACTACATACGACTTCGAACCAACTCCTCTTCCTCTAACAACAAAAGTTACTATCGTTAAATACATAAACGGAGTTCCTGCAACTGCAGAAAACACTGGAGGAGCTTCTTTTCCTATGATTGCTTCTTGGAGTGCAGAGAATATTGGTACAGGTTCAGGAGCATACACACTTAGCTCTACTGGTTTTAATAATCCAAATCCATACCAAGCTACAACTTCTGATATGACAACTGGTGCAGATTATAGTACTTATGAAAATACTCCAACTACATGTGCTCCAGAATCTCAGTATGCTCTAGTCGGTTATAGTACAGGGAATACCTTAGAAACAGCAGAAGCATCATCAGTGACTGAAACAGTTCCTACTTTTACTGATCTTACAAGTGATAAGTTTGTAATCGTTTGGAATAAGACTTGTGTGCCTTTGCCTATACACATGTCCCCAGCAGATAATATCGTTAGAACCACAGCAGAGCAGACACTTATAGACTGGAGTGATGTAATAAACTGGGCATTGCCTGTGTCATACATTTACCAAGCATCAAACACTACAGACACAAACCCCGACGGTTCATTTTTAAATTCTGTATATACTTCAGTACCTCTTACAACTTCTGAAATTCCAACTCCAGGCACACCTGAAGGTGTGTACTTCTGGCATGTAAAAGCTATGGATAATGCTATGAATTCGAGTTCATGGACAACTCCTTGGAAAATAACTATCGATAATACTCCAGAGCCAATGTGTAGCGAAGATGCTACTACAACAGTAGTAAGTGATATAACTACAATGACTGGAGAGGCACCTGCTTCACCAGTAACTCCTCATCCAGCATGGACTTCACTTATTGATGCAACTTGGATATACAATGCTCCCCTAAATGGATCAGGGTCTTCTGTGACAGGGGATATGGTTTTTACTAAGACATTCAACATAGTTGGTACACCTCTTGATTCAACTCTAGAAATAGCAGCTGACAACATGTACACAGTTTCTGTAAATAATAATCTTCTTACTACGGGTTCATCTGCTACTGATATAGATAATTATAGTTCCATTGATACATGGACTATCCCAGCATCAATACTTTTGACTGGAGAAAATACTCTAGTTATCACAGTCACCAATCCAGCCGTTAATCCAAATAATCCAGAAGAAACTTATGGGGATCCAAATCCAGCAGGGTTATTATTTAAAATCTCTGTCCACCAAAATGAATGTCTAATTCCTCAAGATCCAGAGCCAACTTATGCTAAAGTACACATCTTTAAATATTTAAAGAATGTTGAATCAACAGTACAAGTTTCTGATGAATCTGGACTACCTAAATTTCCAATGACAGCATCTTGGGATACTACAAATATTGGAGCAGGAACAGGTAACTATGTATTAGGAAATAATCATGGTGGTACTGTACTTAAGTACGCCGCAGATACTTCCTTAATGCAAGCTCCAGTAGCTTCATATTCCACATACGAACGTACAGGTGTAGAAGCAGAAGGTGAGGCTTTCGTCCTTGCTCCTAATGCACAATGTATCGCAAATACATACAGACTAGTAGGATACAAAACAGGTGGTTCATTAGAATCTGCATTACTCATGGAAACTTCTGCAACTGTGCCTATGTTTACAAACTTTAGTACTGATCAATACGTCATTGTGGTCAATGAAGATTGTGATGATGTGTTAGCACAAGAAAATGATGATGAAGATAATAATGAAGGACCAAGTACAGGTACTTTAATAGTTCGAAAACTTGTGATTAATGATGAAGGAGGAGTAAAAGGTGCTGCTGATTTCTCTTTCACTTTAAACGGAGAAGGATCAATACAATTTATCGATAGCCCAGACGAAAATTCAATGACAGGTGAAAATCAAATAACAGTAACTCCAGGCACATATACTGTTACCGAAAACTTATCAGACGGATACTATAAATTCTCAGAAGATGGTTGTGCGAGTGTATCAATAGCCGTAGGTGAGACAAAGATCTGTAACTTTGTAAACTATGATTATATTATACCTACTCCAGGTTCTGGAAGTAATGGCCTAGGTGGTGGCCAAGTCCTAGGTGCATCTACTGAAGGTACCACTCAAGAAACCCCTAAAGAAGAAGGAAAAGTTCTCGGAGATACAATATGCAGTACTATTTATTTGAATGATTATCTTTTCTTTGGAAAAAAGAACAAAGCAGGGCAAGTGCTATTACTTCAAGAATTTCTAAATGAACACTTAGGTCTAAAATTAAAATTAGATGGAATCTATGGTAAAACTACTCGTGATGCTGTAAAAGCTTTCCAAGTAAAATATCTAAATGAAGTACTAGTTCCTTGGAAACCTTTCGGCTTAAAAGATGAAAATGGTACAGGAAATGTTTACAAGACAACAAAATGGAAAATAAATATGATCAAATGTGCTGATCTAAATCTTCCAGTACCACAACTTCCTTAATAAACTCTTTATTTAAAAGGTAATCCTAAAATACACCGTTCATTGACGGTGTATTTTATTTGTTATATAATATATTGTATATATGAATAGGTTTTTTAGACATTTAAAAAATCACTTCGTGCCCCACGAAGGTAATGAATACAAGCCTCATTTACTTCGCCATGAATCAATGCTCTTCATGTTCCTACTTATCATATTGATAGAGCTTAGTTTTCTGGCTCACATTTTCATTGTTTTCGATAAAACAAAATTCTTAGCATCTGTTTTACCAGGTGTTTTAACTAGTCTTACAAATGACCAAAGAGAAGATAATAACTTACCAAAATTACAGATAAATCCGTTACTCACTGAAGCTGCAAAATTAAAAGCAAATGACATGGCAACTAGAGGGTATTTTTCTCATAATACTCCAGAAGGTTTTACCCCTTGGTACTGGCTTGATAGAGTTGGATACAATTACAAATACGCAGGAGAAAATTTGGCTGTAAACTTTTTTGAATCTGAAAGTGTAGCACAAGCTTGGATGAATTCACCTAGTCATAGAGCAAATATCGTAAAGAAAGATTATACAGAGATAGGTATCGCAGTTGCTAGTGGTATATACGAAGGCAGAGACACAGTGTTTGCTGTGCAATTTTTTGGTACACCAAAACCAAAAGTAGCTGAAACAAAAGTAATATCAACAACCCCAGCACAAAAAATAATTCCGACAAAACCTGGCGCACAAACTGTAAAAAAAGTAGCAACAAAGACGAAAGTATTAGGTGAAGAAACTCCGATTAAAGTAACCCAAGAAAACCCAGCTGAAAATAAAATTGAATCCACATTATTAGATACAGAAAATTTAACTACTGTAAAAAAAGAGTTCATACCTGTCTCAGCAGAAATTAAAGAAATTTCTGAGATAAAATTATTTTTTGAAAAAATATTAACTTCCCCAAAAAACTCTGTGGCTTATGTCTATGGATTTATTGTATTTATCCTAGCTCTTTGCTTAGGTATCGTTATATTTATTCGCTCTGAGATAAGACATCCCATAGTCATGCTTCGTGGTCTTACGATGATAAGCGTCATCATTTTATTACTATTTTTCAACATAAAAGTAGTCTCTACAAGCACTAAATTACCTTTAGAATCAAGCGAATGGAGCTTTATTGCAAATTAGGATACTTCTCTAGTATAATGTCTAAATGCTTAAAGCAAGATTGATATTAATATTAGGTATTTGGGTTGCTATTTTGCCTTACCTAGGCTTCCCTTACTCTATAAAAAACATACTATTTAGCCTAACAGGACTTGTCATTATCTATACAAGTTTTGTTATTTACAAAGAACTTCGTCTAAAAAAAGTTAAGCCTACTTCTAAAAAATTTGATAGTTTTTTAGAAAATAACTCGTTCAAAGCAGAACAACAATCAGAAGTAATTGAGCAAATTTAATATGATTTCATCATTTCAAAATATAAAAAAGAATACAGCTTTCATTGTAATAGTTTTATTATTTTTTGGAGTTGGATTTTATGCAGGTAAAACTACTGCAAAAGAGAAAGAAACTATCAATCTAACTGGCACAGATGTAGCAGTAGCTACTCAAGCTGATTTCTCTCCTTTTTGGGAAGTCTGGAATACTATCAATGAAAAATATCCAAATGCAAAAAATGTGAGCGATCAAGATAGAGTATACGGTGCTATATCAGGCCTTGTGGGCTCTCTAGGTGACCCATATAGCACATTCTTCAAGCCAGACGAGAAACAGCTCTTTGAAGATGACATAGCAGGTAATTTCACTGGTGTGGGTATGGAAGTTGCTATAAAAGACAAAGTTCTTACTATTATCGCACCATTAAAAGACACTCCTGCTTACAAAGCCGGACTTCAATCAGGTGACAAAGTTTTAAAAATTGACGGCATTACCACTCTTGATATGCCAGTAGAGAAAGCAATAAAAATGATACGGGGGGAGAAAGGTACAACTGTTACTTTGAGTGTCTTCCACGAAGGAGATAAAGAACCTCGAGAAATAAAAATTATTCGTGACACTATCAACGTACCTACATTAGATACAGAACTAAGACCAGACGGAATATTTGTTATAAAACTATATAGTTTCTCTGCAAACTCTGCTGATCTGTTTAGAAAAGCATTAAAAGAATTTTCTGAATCTAAAACTGATAAATTAGTATTAGATTTGAGAGGTAACCCTGGAGGATATTTGGAAGCTGCAGTAGACATGGCTTCATGGTTCTTGCCTAGCGGAAAGACTGTGGTCATCGAAGATTATGGAAATAACACAAAAGAAAGTAAATACAGAAGTAGAGGATACAATGTATTCAGTGATTCTTTGAAATTTGTTATTTTAATAAACGGAGGTTCTGCAAGTGCCTCTGAGATACTTGCTGGAGCGATGCAAGACTACAAGAAAGCAAAATTAGTCGGGGAAACTAGCTTCGGTAAAGGTTCAGTTCAAGAGGTTGTGGATATTACACCGGACACAATACTGAAGATAACAATAGCAAAATGGCTAACTCCAAACGGTAAATCGATTTCAGAAAAAGGGCTCACTCCTGATTATGAAGTTCCTTTCACTAGAAAAGATGCAGAAAATAAACAAGATCCTCAATTAAACAAAGCTGTCGAATTATTAAATAACTGGCAATAAAATATATGAAAGTAATATTCTTAAGAGATGTACCGAGAGTAGGAAGAAAAAATGATATAAAAGAAGTAAATGACGGTTATGCCTTAAACTTTTTATTTCCACACAAATACGCTGAACTAGCGACTCCAAGAGCCATAAAAGAACTTGAAACTAGAATGAAAGAAATAGTAGTAGAAAGACAAGTTCAAGAAGGACTTTTGCTTAAGAATCTAGAAGAAGTAAAAGGAAAAGTAGTAACCATAGAAGGTAAGGCAAATGAGAAGGGAAGTCTCTTTAAAGCTATTCATAAAAAAGAGATAATAGAAGCTATGCACAAAGAACACCGTGCAGAAATAAGTGAAGAATTTCTTGTATTAGAAAAACCTATAAAAGAGACAGGGGAATTCACAATACCAATAGAGATTAAAGGCAAAAAATCTTCTTTTACTCTCATTGTTAAAGCTGTTTAATTTTTGACAAAAAGCTAAAACAAGTGTACTATACATGTTAGTTAAAAGGCTCAGAAATGAGTCTTTTATTTTGTACATTCACAAATTCAAAAATCTTTTAAATTTTTCAAGCAATGAAAAACGCACTCGCCCTTTTCTTCTTCTGTTTACTTTTCACACAAGTAAACGCCCAAATCAACGAGGTGAATACACGCAACCTTGCCAGGTTTGTAAAAACTTACCCTGACAGTACCATAAAAACTACACAAGGATATGTTTATACTTTATTTTATCCTGAGTCCGGTTTAAAAGCTAAGGCAACTTTTGCAAATGACTCAACGATAACTACCCTGAGCATCGTCAGTTCAAAAGGAGGCGCAGAAAGTTTATGGACAGTAAATCTGTTCAATCAAAATGCCAATGTTTACCGTAATATCCCAGCAATTAAATACTCGAGTGATTCATTGAGACAAAAAGAAGTACGCATCTTGAACGGCATGATTGGATTACTCCGAGAGACAAAATCTTTGGAAAATTTAAGACTTCAACGCCACAGTCGTACACTTCTTTTGGGTCAAGTAGATACCCTTTTGCAAAATGCAAAAAACGAAGCAGACTGTTACGAACTGAGTCAACTTTCCATTTGGAAAGAGTTAGGAGTAAAAACTTCGTATGGAAGACAAAATACGTACTGGGTTTTCAGGATAGATACACCACCTTCCAAAAACAGCGACTTCCGAAAAATTCAGGAAATACTCGAAAAAAGATTTCCAAAAAAGTAAAAAACTGACAATTTTGTCAAAAATAACCAGCGCCGGATAGGGGAAACTCAATCCGGCGCATTTATATTTTACATTGACTTTTATACCTAAACATGGTATGATATATAGTGGAAAGTGTTTTTAAAAGATAAGAAAAACTTAGTGGTTTTAGATATAGACCTTTGAGTTTTTCTTATCTTTTCATTCACTTAATTCTTTTAAAACATGAAAAATCTAATTTTCAGCATCCTCACTTTTTGTATTGGTCTTCAAGCTCACGCCCAGAAAGATTCCGTGTTTAATCAACAGACTTATCAATGGGAACCAGCCGTTGAGGAATTCACGGAAAAAAGCCCAGGAAAACAATTGGGAATTTTTTATGAATTGGATTCTATGGTGCCACGTAAAATGTTCCGAGCAACAGATGCAAATGGTCCTTGGTCCTACCAAGGTGCCTGGGACACAGACAGCGTTGCACAAGCCCAAATTGTAGAGCGCATTGATGCCGCGTATCCTCGCACCCGGCACTGGGTGGAAGACACTATCGTCTATGTTCAGTTTCTCAATACTCCGGCAAATCTTGACAGTGTTCGGCTTTACATGGATAGAGTCTTAATTGCCTCTTTTGCAAAAATGCGAAAACTTCTGGCCACAAATTCTGGCTACGAAACCGTCTTTTTTGATGGAGGAAGTTTTCAAGTTACAATCAACGATGAGGATATCGTAGAACAATACATTTTGTACTTCGATAATGGAGTAAAAGTTGTCCATCGTCTGGACATGAGTACAGCTTTTATCAGCACCCGGTGGCCGAATCCACTTCCGTACTGGGGCTTCAGGATGTATTTGACACCTTATGAGCTCAACCCGAGCCCGTCGGGGGAATTTCTGAATAGTGACTTGCAGAATCTGCAAGAAGCACTCGAAGTACTGAATCTGTAACCTTTAAAATCTGAGCCTTATGCGAAACATAACTGCCCGTTGGTGGTTTGGTTGTCTGGGAGCTTTAATTGTTGGGATTATCTTAGTGATAGTGTATGTTTGCACAGCACTCTGAGTTAGATAATTAGACGCGAAACCACAAATATAGACACCGAACAGTAATATCCAAAATCTGTTCGGTGTTTTTTAATTTATGATAGAATACAAATATGGATATATTTGCACATGCGCTTTGGGCAGGAGCCGGAGCGAAAAAATTGAATGATAAATTTGAAATAGAAAATAAGCCAAAAGTATCTCCTGGGTGGACTGCTTTTTGGGGAGTCTTTCCTGACTTCTTTGCTTTCACCATACCTTTTATGACCATGCTCTACGTAGTAGCTTTTAAAGGTTTTAATATTTCAGATTTTCGAGGCCCCCAAAGCGACCTTCGAGGATTTGAGGAAATGCAAAGAGCTTTTGATTTTGCACCAACGCTTTATCAATACAGTCACAGTCTTATAATATTTTTGACTATTTTTATACTTACTTGGATATATTTTAAACGTCCAAGGTTTGAACTATTGGGTTGGGCCTTGCACATACTCATAGATATCTTTTCACATAGTGCAGAATTTTACCCAACACCATTATTCTTTCCACTTTCTGATTGGAAATTCTTAGACGGAGTATCTTGGGGTAATACATATTACATGATCATCAATTATTCTCTGTTACTTCTGATGGTTTTGTATTTTATATTTCGAAAGAAGAAACTTGAATAAAACACAAATTTATGTTTAAATAAACAAAATTCATCTGTTCATTTAACAAAAAACTTTTTCTGATTATGAAAATGCAATGGCTTTTCTTTCTCCTTGTCTTTATTGGTATTCCTTTTTACATGGCTTATCCAAACCTTAAAAAGAATGAGGTAAAACAATTGAGTTTAAGTTTCCTGCAAACTGGCGATAAACTTGAAAACTTCATTGAAGAGAACATTACTGCCAAAAGTTTCGGTAAATCAACCGAAATACAAAGTGAAAAATTTACTTTCAGACAGGGAAATTTTGATTTTTCAAAACGTATCGACTATACAAAAAAAGTTACGAATTTTGAAATCATTAGCTTAACCGGCTTGGTTCGAGTGTATTGGACTCAAGACGAGCATGGCATAAGTGGCAATATTTATCTTGGGCCCAAAGAGCAGATGATGCTCTATCTTACAAAAGGCAACAACGAATGGTTCTTTGTGGAGAACCAAGAAGATAAAATTTTCAAACCACAAAATTTCGATAAATATGAGAAGGTTCTAGCTGACCTTAAGCAACTTTATCGCGATGATAAAAAAACACCAAAAATAAAACAAGGAAAGTAAAATTAAATAAGATTAAAAAAGAATAGAAAGCGAGTATATGGACACAGTTCATGTACTCGCTATTTTATTTGTCTAAAAACAAAAAATCCCTCAGTTACGAGGGATTTTTTAGAGTTTAAATTTAGTTTACGTTTACTACTTTCTTTACCATTGTCTTGCCGTTGAAAGAAGTTTTTCTTTTTGAACTGAATGCAACTTTTCCAGACTTTAAAGCGTAGAGAGTGTGGTCTTTACCCATACCAACATTTGCACCAGCCAATATCTTTGTTCCTCTTTGACGGATGATGACTGATCCAGGTTGAGCATCTTGTCCATGAGTAAGCTTCGTACCGAGGTACTTTGGATTTGAGTCTCTTAAGTTTTTGGCGGTTCCGCCGGCTTTTCTATGTGCCATTGTTTTTGTTTAATTAAATGCTAAAATTTACGTAATAGAAGTATACATAACATTATGGAAAAAATCAAGCTTTTTATTGAGAGCGAGAAAGGGAAGGATATCATGGTCATTTTGATAGTCATATTAGTCGGCCTGGGGTCATTTGGTTTAGGTAGATTGTCCAAAAATGACGAAAATAAAGGCATTAAAATAGAATACAAAGGACAGAGCGGAAACTCCTTAAAAGGCTCAGAAAACGCTGTTTTAGGCTCAAATTTGAGCAATTCTAGCCTGACTTTTAGCCCACAAGAACTTTTAGTAGCAAATCCAAATCTGAGTACAGAAGAATCACTTTCAAATATGAAACAATATTTTGCTTCTAAAAGAGGGAAGAAGTATTACCCAACAGGTTGCTCTGCTGGAAAAAGCATAAAGGCTGAAAATAGAGTTTATTTTGATACCAGTGAACAAGCAGAAAAAGCAGGATACTCATTATCCACTTCATGTTAAAAAATTAACAATAATTAATTTAGAAATAAAAAATATATGCGAGTACCAGAAAAAGTTCCAGAGAAAGGATTTTATTATCATTACAAACATGACGACACAAAAGGCTTAGCTGACTATGCTTATGAAGTAGTCGGCGTAGGGCTTCACACCGAAGACGACTGCAGACCAGAAGACTCTAGTATGGTCGTGTACAGACCTCTCTATGAGGCATTCGTATATACAAACGGTAAACTCTTTGACCTCCGACCGCTCGAAATGTGGATGGGTGATGTAACAAAAGACGGCCAAACCTTCAAAAGATTTACAAAAATAACCGATCCAGAAATAATCGAAAAATTAGAAGAAATTAAAGGGGAGATGTACTTATAATACAATTTAATGTATTATAATCAATAAATATATGGTTACAATATTACCTATTAAAACTTCAGAAACAAAAGTTATAGACTCAGGTACAATAATATCTTTTGGGGATTCTTTTGTTGAAATCGAACTAACTTTTTTTAATGCTAAACCTTCAATTTTTTTAATTTTTAGTTTTTTAACTGACGAAGAAAAAGATAAAAAAAAGATGGAAACTACAGTAAGTCCCGATAAATTAAAATTAGAGATCAAATTATATAATTTTGACGATGCTTCAGAGACTGGTAGCAAAAAACCAATGCATATAGGTATATTGGAAAAAAAAGATGTATTTCTAAATTTTAGAGTTAGAAAAATTGGAGAGTCTCGTACAATTGATTATACTTTTTATCAAAAAAATGAGTAATGGATTAACCCCACAAAAAAATAAACAAGAACTAACCATTGAAAAAGACAAGAACCAGCATCGTAGAGATGAAGATTTTAAAAATCTAATTCATTTTCTTAGAAAGAAAGGCATTATAACAGCACTTATCATAGGTTGTGTGTGGTATATCATTATATTAGCTCATAACATTTCAATAGGGAATTGGGATTTTGTAACAACACGAGGAGAACAATTTTCAATTGCTTTAATAGCCTACCTTATTGGAATTACAAATAAAAAAACATTTGACACTGATAGTTTTTAGAAAACGCTAACATATAATTATTATGGATTACTATATTAATTTTCAAGGAGTAATTGATCAGGAATCGAGTTTAAAACTAACAAATGCAATACTTAAAGCCCCAAAGATAAATGCAAAAAAAATTCATTTATTCTTTTCTTCTTTAGGAGGAAGTATTTATGATGGTTTTTTACTTGCTTCAATTATAAGAAATAGTAAAGTTCCAATTACCATACATGCAACAAATCATGTAGATTCAATAGCAAATGTCGTATATCTTTCTTCTAAAGAACGGACGGCTGAATCGTACGCAAAATTTTATGTACATGGTGCTTCTGTTCAGGGCAATTTTGATGCAAAAGCACTAGAAGATAAGCTTACAGAAATAAAAACAAACAACATAAGAATTGCATATTTTGTATCAGAAAATTGTTCTTTAAAATTAAAAGAAATACAAAAAATGATGGAAACAGGCACAACAATATCAGCTCAAGAAGCATTCAAAAAAGATATTGTTACGTTGATAATGAAACGCGAAATACCTCTCGATGCGCTTCAGGAAGATATAATCTATGTAAATTAATTTTTAAATATATGAGTAATCCTTTCTTAATTATCATTAAAAGGGAAATTATATATTCCATCTAAAAACTAAAAATCGCCACAGCAGTAGGG
Source organism: Patescibacteria group bacterium (assembly GCA_038064635.1). GTDB lineage: Bacteria > Patescibacteriota > Minisyncoccia > Phycocordibacterales > UBA9973 > UBA9973. The sequence goes on along the minus strand of JBBTSS010000023.1, from coordinate 6,630 downwards.
GCGCATTTTTAGTGTATCAGTATCCATTTCAATCAATAGTGATTTAGACACATAGGTGTAAAACCCTCAAGATACAAAATGTTTATTTAATAAGTTAAACCAAATTAAAAGATAATCAAATGACTCAGTATAACTACATATATGATGACGGTACTAGTCTAGGATTCTTACAAAAAGAATAAGATACTATTCTTTATTATTTAATATTTCTAAAATTGCTGGTTTAGAAAAATTTTCTCCAAAACAAATATAGAGAAAAGTAGAGGACAGCAAGTACATAAAAATATAGATAATTAGTAAGCTCAAGGCGCTATACTTTATTACATCAACAGCAGAACCTTTTTCTTCATCAAGTGTCATTATGTTTGTTGTGTAGCCAAAAAAACCACAAATTTGCTTTGCTCTTTCTTTCCCAAAATAATCTAATTCATATGGTTTTTCAAATAAATAAGAATCTAGACCTGTATTTTGGTCAAAATAATAAACAATACTATTATCTGAATCTTTATTACATTTGATGTAAGAATTTTTTTTATCAACTGTTGTTTCTGTATAAGGTTTGTATTCGTCATAAACAGCAAAGAGGGAAACACCTACTAAAACAACATATAAAATTACAAAAAGAACTTTTGATAAACGAAACCACCAAACATTTTTCTTATGATTTTTTTCCATTCAATAATTATAGCACTCTAACTAAAAAGTGTGCGTTCTAAACAAAACAAAATTAAAATAAAAAAACACCTCCGCCGAGATTAAAGGGAAGGTGTTTTTTTATTGTCTTCTTTATTTATATACCGTGTCGCACAATATATCTTTCCGTCATGCTTATATATTATAAAACCTTTAAATAAAGGCTTTTACCAAACGCTTAGAAATAAGTCTTTTACCCAATTGAATACTCCTGTGAACGTAATTCCATAATACTTCATCAATAAAAATGTAAGTATTAGTACAATGATTAGCTCGATAAATCCTCCTTGTTGATTTTTTAATTTAGTTTTCATATTTAAGATTTTAACACAAATTTTACTTATTGTAAGGTGGCAGATATATCATCGGGTCCAAATACGCATTTGTAGCAGCTATGGGTTGAGTCAAAGTCTTACCCAAACATGACTTACTAGGTAAAGTTTGCACTTTTACGGCACTAGAAGCGTATATGGTCACATGCAGATGAGGTCCAGTAGAGTGGCCAGTATTACCGGTATAAGCCACAATTTCACCCTTGCTTATAGTTTGACCAGCATAAGCTTTAGATAAGGATAAATGCCCATAAGCACTAGAAAGGCCGTTATTGTATTTTATAAGCATCCATTTACCAAAAGAAGCCTTGGGGCAAGTCACATCTGTATCACCTACACCTACAACAACTCCATCTTCCATGGCTTTGACTGGTGTACCCACAGAAGCTCGAAAATCAACTCCACTGTGACTTCCTGAGGCATACAAGCGTTTTGACGAACTAGTTTTACCAAAAAGTTGAGTCACAAATATATCATCAAGTGGCCAAGATAAAACTCCACCACTAGGTAGTGAATTTGGATCAAGGATAAATTTGAGTTGAGATTCGTATTTCTCAAGTTCTTGTTCAAGAGCGTTTTTCTTTGCTGTTTGATCTTTCACAAGTTTTTGATACGCAGACTCACTATTTTTTGTTTGCTTTAGTAATTTATTTTTCTCAGCAGCATTTTGTTCTACTATTTTCTTTTGGTCTGCGAGTTCTCCTCGTAGTTCTACTAATTCGTCTTTGGCTCCGATAGTATCCGTTCTTTTGACTTCCAAGTCCCCTTTAATTTTTTTCAAACTATCTATTTTTGAAATTATAGCTTCACGAACAGTCGACATGTGGTCTATGTCTTGCCAAACCTCTGTAAGATTGTCGTTTTTTACCCAAATCTCCGTCAAATCGCTCTCTTCTAACTCATATAAAGATTTTATATCCAAAATTAAAGCTTCATGATTATTTGAAATTGAAGATTCTTTATTTGATATATCTGAACTCAAACTTTGTATCTTTAAATTTGTTTTTTCAATTTTCTTTTCTGTAAGACTTATATCAGCCACTAATTTTTTGCGAGTTAAATCAAGCTCTCTTATAATAGAGCTCAGTGTTGATTTTTGTTTGCCTATACCTTCTAATTCTTTTTGATAGGCTTTTATTTCTTGTTCAATGCGTTCGATATCTGAGTTTTTTTCTGTAATTTTATTTTGTATTTCAAAAGCAGTTTGTGCAAAAGAAAATAAAAATGGCAACACAAAAAGTATCACTACAAAAAGTAATACTTTAGGATATTGCTTTTTGTAGTCTTTGAAGTGTTTCATTTTTACCTAAAATTGAAGCAATAATAAAAGGATCTGGGGATTTATCCTGACCTGACAATGCATACCGTACTGGATGAAGTAGTTCTCCCCTACTTTCCAAAGTTTCTGCTATTGACATAAGCTTATTTTTAATGTTCTCTAAATTGAAGTCGTTTTCGGGTATTTCTTCTATACTAGCAATAGCTTTCTTTAGATTTTCCGTAATTCTTTCTATTGGTAAAGCCTTGAATAATAACTTTGTTTTATCGTATTCTGGGGTCTTAAAAAATAAGTCCAACTCCCCTGCCTCACACATAATAGTCACGTCACTCCATTTTGAAATTCTATCAATGATAACGGGGATAAGTTTCGGATCCTTTTTATCTTCAGGGAGCCAAGCTAAAATATTTTTTTCTATCTCTTCGTGAGGCAAAAGTTTGATATGTTCTTTGTTCATCCATTCAAGTTTTTCAAGGTTCATCTGTGCACCTGAATTTTGGATTCTACTAATATCAAAAATATTTATCAGTTCTTCTTTTGTGAAAATTTCTTTCTCTCCTCCAGGATTCCAGCCAAGCAATGCCAAGAAGTTGACCATGGCATCTGGTAAATATCCTTCTTTTTTATAATCAAGAATATCTTTTGCTCCATCACGTTTTCCAAGTTTTTTGTTTCCACCATCAGCAAGTATTGGAGGAAGAGTCACTAATACAGGTGGTTTTATCTCTAATGCGTCATACAAAGAAAGAAACTTTGGCGTAGAAGCTATAAACTCATCGGCTCTCATGATATGGGTTACATTCATTTGTAAATCGTCTATAATGTGAGCAAAATTATATGTTGGATATCCATCAGATTTTATTAAAATAAAATCATCAAGTGCTTCTTCACCAGCAGATAATTCTCCACGAACAGCGTCAGACCAATGGTAACTTTTTATTTCTGGAGTTTTAAAACGAAGCGCTTTTGTACCGTCCCATACACCAAAAGTTTCCGGGCGGTGATTTCTATATAAAAATGGTTTTCTTTCTTCGTCAGCTTTTTGCCTAAAAGCATCTAATTCTTCTTTCGTATATGGATCAGGGTAAGCGAATCCTTTTTGAATTAAAATATCTGCATATTTTTTATATAAATCTAATCGTTCTGATTGAATATAAGAAGCATAAGGACCACCAATGTCAGGGCCTTGATCCCAATCAATACCAAGCCATTTTAAAGATTCCATAATATGCCCTATGGACCCTTCTACTTCACGTTCTTTATCTGTATCCTCAATACGTAAAATAAAAGTACCTTGGTGTTTTTTGGCCCAAAGATAGGCATATAAAGCTGTTCTAACACCTCCTACATGCATAAAACCAGTAGGACTTGGTGCAAACCTAGTGACTATTTTTTCTCCTGTTTTATCTGGCATAAAGCCATTTTACCATTTATTTCTCGTGAGACAAAGCGATGTTTACAATTTCTCGAGCAATCTTCATAGCTGCATCTGGTTTGTAAAAAGCTTTAGTATTATTTCTCATACTTTCCCAAAGAGGTTTGTCTAATATTAGTCTGTCTATCTCTGAAATTAAAATGTGTGAAGTCATATTCATTTCTTCTACAACTGAACAACATCCTGCTCTAGCAAAAGCAAAAGCATTATTTTTCTGATGATCAAGGTTACTATTTGTTATAGGAACTAAAATTGAAGGCACCCCCCAAGAAGCAATTTCAAATATCTGAGAACCCGCACGAGAGATAATAATATCAGAAGCTCCAGCAGCATTTTTCATTTGAAGTGCATTCAAAAATGCCATAGGTGTGTATTTTACTTTATCAGGGTTATCAGCTAATACCACTTCTGCGCGTCCATGAACCATTTTAAAATTACTCACTCCAGTCTGATGAATAACCTGGTATCTTTTTACTAATTCAGGTAGTGCATCTATAACAACACTATTTATAAGTTCAGCACCTTGAGAGCCTCCTAATATGAGAAGTACAGGCAGTCCTGATTCAAGCTTGAAGTATCTTAAAGCTTTATCTTTTTCAGTTGCTGTTTCTATTTCTGTACGAATGGGTTGACCTGTCCATGCCACATTTTTTGCAGGAAAATAAGTTGCTGCATCCTTATAAGAAAGAGCAATTCTTTTTGCAAAACTTCCTGCCCATTTATTTACCCGTCCAGGAGCAGAGTCTGATTCGTGTATAACAACAGGAATACGTAAAATTCTAGCAGCCACAAGAGTAGGAAAACTTGCATAACCGCCTTTTCCAAAAACAACATCTGGATATATAGAAAAAAGTTTTATTGTCGCATTTATAATCCCAAAAAAAACTTTAAACATATCAGTAAAATTTCTAAAAGAAAAATAAATTCTCATTTTACCTGCGTTTATTTGTTCAAATAAAAGACTATTTTCAAATAAAGCTTCCTTATCATAAGGATCATCAGAAAAATAATAAAGCTTGGCGCCTATTATATTTTCTCTATCAATTATTTGGTTAACTTTTTGAGCTACGGCAATAATTGGATAAAAATGCCCCCCTGTTCCCCCTCCAGTAAAAACAATTTTCATAAATATTTTATTAAGCAGTCTTATGGTTAAATTTTGATATTGATAAAACTATACCTATTGCAACAAGATCTATCATAAGCGAAGTACCTCCATGACTCATAAATACAAGCGGTACTCCTGTCAGTGGAAAAACTCCAATAATAGAAGCAATATGCATAAAAGACTGCGCTCCTATTAGTATAACAATTCCAAAAACTAAAAGTCTACTAAATAAATCAGATGAGTTGTTAGCAATTTTAAATCCTCGAAGCATAAAAACAACATACAAAAGTATAGTAAAAACACTACCCACAAAACCTAATTCTTCTCCTAAAACAGCGAAGATAGAATCGCCCTGCGCTTCTGGTAAATAGCTAAACTTCTGAATACTTTGACCGTAGCCACGTCCAAAAATACCACCAGAGCCTATGGCTATCATAGATTGTTGAATTTGATAGGAAGATCCTTTGGCGTCAGCAGATGGGTCGATAAAAGTACTTACTCTTTCTCGCAAATAAGGCGTAAAAAAAACAACACTTCCTAAGAAAATTATAATAGTCATACCAATACCTAAAATATACTTAATGGGTACACCTGAAATAAAAAGCATTGAAATACCTGTAATTGTAATCAAAATAAAACTTTTTGTATCAGGTTGCTTGAGTAAAACAAAAGCTATAATACCTAAAAGCATAGCAAGGGGTAATATTCCAAATTTAAAATCTTGAACTCTAGTTTTAGCCCAAGAAAGCCAGGCAGCAAAGTAAATAACAAAAGCAAATTTCAACACTTCAACGGGTTGCAGAGATACAGGGCCAAGATCAATCCATCGTTGCGCACCTCCATGCTCACGTCCAAGTCCTGGTATAAAAACTGAAGCAGTCAACAGAATCGATCCTAAAAAAAAGTAAAAAGAATACTTTCTTAAAATTTTAGGATTTATTTTCAATGCAAGATACATACCCACAAAACCACAACCAAGTCCTAATACTAACTGGCTTGTCAAAATAGAATAAAAAAGTTTTTCATTTTTTGCTAAAATTCCTAAAGAAGCAGATATAAACATAGCCACACCTAAAGAGATAAGTAATAAAACAACTGTTAGAAAAAATTTATCTACTTTTTTTTCTCTCATATTAGCTTATTGCACTAATAATTATTCCTATAATAGAGAAAATAACAGCTAAAACCCAAAAACGCATAGTTACTTTATGAGACGGCCAACCAAGGGCTTCAAAATGATGGTGTATCGGGGCAACTTTAAAAACACGTCTACCAAAAAACTTTTTAGACAGGAGTTGGATACTAGAAGACAAAGAAGTCACAACCAAAGGAAATGCAATAATAGGCAAAATTAAAACTGTATCAGTTAAAAAAGCGACAGCAGCAAGGGTGATAGTCAAAGGCATCATACCAACTTCACCCATATAAAACCTTGCTGGAGGAATATTAAACCACAAAAACGCGAGTACGGCTCCAGCTATCACTCCACACAATGCAGCAATATCTAAATAATTCCCCATAAAAGCCACTACTGAATATGCCGCAAAAATAGCTGAGACTACTCCTCCCGCAAGTCCATCTATCCCATCTATAACTCCACCAGAAAAAGTACCCAGCATTACTAAAATAACAGCCGGTATAAATAAAAATCCTAAATACAAGTATCCATCAAAAGGTATATGAATAGAATCCATACCGAGTTTACTAAAAAACCACCAACCCACAACCAATCCGCAAAGAGTTACCATGCCTAATTTTAACTTTGTATACCAAGGCGAATTTC
>JBBTSS010000022.1:0-11024 GCA_038064635.1 Patescibacteria group bacterium | reverse complement strand
ACATGACCTATTATAACATAGGCTATAAATACATAAATTACTGAGACTCTCTCCAAGAAGAAAGACCCCAAGTTGAAAGTGCCGTAGCTGGACCACTGACAAAAGTACTATCAACAATACCTGTTTCATAAGTAATACTAGAACCTCCAGAGACAATAACCCTAAAACCAGTAGCTTCTTTCAAAGAAGCTCCCCCAGAGACATTTATAGTTCCATAAGGAGCTACGACAATAGCAGCTCCAGCTCCTCCAGAGACTGTAATAGCACTACCAGAAGAACTAGTAGTAACAATCATAATATAACTCCCCGTCGTACCGGAGCCAAGTATTTGACCACCAGTACCAATACTTACTGTACCGTCCACAATAATAAGTCCATCATCTGATCCATACGTAGGTGAGAGAGAAATAGTTCCGGCTCCTGAAACAATTAAATTACCAGTAACCCAAATCACTCCTGAAATAGTCAAAGATCTTCCTCCGCTTACTGTCAGATTACCAACAATTTTTGTCGGACCAATTGTCGCAGGAGCACTCGTAACATAATTTCCGTTAAATAGTCCTCCAGCTGTGGCTTCTGCTTTCCATTGATCAATCAAAGCATCTGTAACTGGAAAAGGTAATACACTAGGTACCGGCGACTGAGCTAAACAGCTTTTGTTATTTCCTACACCATTTTGGCAATAAATATCTCCAGTAGCATTTACATAGTTTACTCTAGCAGCATTTGCCGAACCAGAGATAGTTCCTACTCTCAAAGGATTCCACTGACTTCCAGAATTACCTGCAATATTTCCAGTAGCTCCAGCAGAAATAGCAGAACCTGTAATAATAGCTGAGCTGTCCCCAGTGATTGGTCCATTTGAAAAAACATTACCATTGACTGTTCCACTACCAATTAAATTAATTCCTCCGTCTCCAACTTGTACTCCATAATAAAAAGGCACAGCCACACTTGTAGAAACAACAGAAGTAATCTGTCTTTGAAAATTACTAACATCCCCCAATGATTCAATGATAAGACTGTCTGCAGCAGCTGTTGGACTACCGTCAATTCCAAAAATTGTAGTAGCGGTATTGGAACCTATGGTCAAAGACTCAGTATGGTCTAGTACTTTACTACTAACTATTCTATAAATAACATCTTCACTGCCAGATTCTGCTAAGAAGTACGATTTTTTTGAATTAAAATTTACATTAGAAACACTAAATTCTCGAAGTGTCGGCGACACAAAACCAGAAATGATACCTAAAGAAATAGACAAAAAGAATACTACTGATATGAGCATTGCCTGACCTTTATCTTTACGAAAAAATTTTCTCATTTTATTTTACCTCTCTCCAACTAGTTGAAGCCCAACCTCCATCAGGACTAGAACTAAAAATAGGATCAATTACCCCAGCTCGAAAACCAACCATGGCAGCATTTTTTGCTGTTAATTTAAATCCAGATAATACCCTAAAAACTCCGGTTTGTTCAACCGAAATATTTCCATGTAAGGCATAAAGTAAAACATCTCCAGAGATAGCGGTGGTAACCTGAATAGCATCATACTGAGCAGCCGATGCAGGAGGAACACTTTCTGCCCCACGATGTTGTGAAGCTAACAATATATAAGACCCATTACCTCCATTGCCTTGGAAAGCCGTCGTACCTATCACTGTGTTTATAAAAATTCTACTAGTTGAGAAGTCTAGTGGTGTCTCTTTGTCTGCGATAACTGCGAAACTTTCATTTGTATTAATCTTAAAAATAGCATTATCTTCCATAGTAATATTACCAAAAACCCATAATGGTCCAATTAAAGTTACAATAGTACCAGCCCCTTTTATTTTAAAATTACAATTTATTTTTTTTCTACCAATTGTAGTATTCACAGATATAGTATAAGTACCAGTAGAACAATTTATTCCATCAATAGTACCCCCTGCGACAGCTTCTGCTTTCCAGAAATCAAGCATCGTATCAGTTATAGGAAGTGGAATATCTGCAGTATCAGGCTCTCCGGAATGACAATTAGCATTAGGACAAAAGGTTCCACTTACTCTTGTATTAGTAACATCAGTGTCATAATAAGCATCAGTAGCTACAACTGAATTCGTAATCGCATGAGCTCGAGCAGTTAAATTTGTTCGTATTTGATTAATAGATCCATCACTACCACCTGAGATAGCATCTCCTTGGATAAAGTTATTTGCAGCTCCAACCACAGGCCCGTTCGAAAAAGCATTACCTATCAACTGAGAAGTTCCTTGCATATCTATGCCACCATCTCCAATTTGCATACCATAAGCAAAAGAAATACCATCCCCTGTTACCATTTTAGTTTCTGTTTTTCTTTGACGAGAAGAAACATCCCCGGTAGACGTTATCGTTTTTTCATCAATACCAGAATCTGTTATCGTTGTAGTGGCAGTGTCTCCGTTCAATGTTAAAGTCTGAGGTGAGTCAACAGTTAAAGCTTCCCTTAATCTATAATAGACATCTTCTACACTGGATTCAGACAAAAATAGACCTTGCCTAGATTTTATTAAATCATTTGTAATTCTAAATTCTCGAATGGTTGGTGATACAAATCCAGAAATAATAGCCAATGAAATAAATAAGAAAAAAATTACAGAAATAAGCATTGCTTGTCCTCCTTGTCTCTGTCTTAAAAAATTTTTCTTAAAAATCAAATTATTCATTTTAAATTAGTAACTACCTCTTAAAACTACTGTATTATAAAAGTCTTCGGTTCTCGTTGAACCGTAACGATTTGAAGCAACAGTAAAAAAGATTTTTATACCAAGACCTTCAGTTGTAGTAATTTGAGTAAAAGATAATCCAGACACAATTAAATTTGGTATATTTAAATAACCCGTAGAAACTCCATCTTCAAATAACTCTATATTATTACCATTTTGACGAAATTGAACAGTTTTGTTGTTATCGGTAACTATATCTTTTGTATTCAAAACCAAATCTGTTGCAGATATACTACTTATGCCATAAGAAGATCTTATCTCTCTTGAGATTCTCTCCATAACACTAGATCCTTGTATTAATTCTGTGTTTACGGTTGTTGCTTGAAAAGCCTTTACCATCACTATCATTGAATTTATCACAACTAAAGTAATTGCAGAAAAAAGAGCTATATAAAAAATCAGTTCAATGGAAGAGTACCCTTTATTTTTTTTTAAATTTTTATACATCATGAAAATATATCAGCTAGGTAAAATGACAATGTTTTTGTTATAGTCTGACCATTCTCTTCCCAAAGAACAGTAACAGTAAAAAGTTTTGTCCCAGAATCATAAACACCCCCTGAAGTTACAATATCATTAGAGGTAGCATCACGGTTTACATTAGCCACTACAACTTTTCTAGTAAAAATATCTATGGTGGAAGGTGTAGTAGAAAAAGTCCATGTACCACCAGAAAATTCTGGATAATACTCACTACCCACAGTCATCCCAGATATGTTGCTCCAGGTATTATCGCGGTATACTCGGACAGCTTCTGCCCCCTCTTCTAGTAAGAAACTAGCTTGAGCAGCATGAATTGATTGACGAGAAATAGCAATAGACTTTTGAGTAATAGAGCTTGAAGCTAAAATAGTCATAGTTATTATAGAAGCTGCAATGAGTATCTCTAATACCATGAAACCTTTTTTACTTTTAAAATTAAAATAATTTTTTTTCATTTTTATAAAACTAATTCATGCTCACTATACCCGTAGCTCCAATAGTAATGATTTTCGTAGAAGAATTTACAGTTATTGTAACAGTACCTACAACATTTGGAGCAGAAGTTAATCTATTAAAGTACACATCACTTACCCCACCAGTCAGAGAAATATTTGTTATCGTCGCAGGAGAAGCTAATGTTATATCTTCATTACTACCGCTACCAGCCACATAAGAAGTACCTTTAAATATTATAACCCTATCAGATTGAAAATGCACTCCGTATTCTGAAGAATCTATTGAAGCAAGTGTTTGAGCGCTCGCTTTATTTAAAGCAGAGACAACAGTAATAGAAGCATCTTTTAAGATCTGACTTTCTCGTATCTGTGAAAATTTTGGTATAACAACTGCCGCCATTATCCCTACAACAGCAAAAACTACTAGCATCTCTGTGACTGTGAATCCTTTTTGAAATATATTTTTCATTAAATTTTATCTAATATTGAATAAAGTGGTGTAATCATCGACATTGCAAAAAATCCAACTCCAACTCCAACAAAAACCATCAGCACCGGTTCTATGATTGTTGATAAATTTTTTGTTTTATTTTCTACTTCTTCTTCATAAAAGGTAGCGATCTGCAAAAGCATATCTGAAAGTTTACCTGTTTCCTCCCCCACTTGTATCATTTCTGTCATCATTACTGGATACAATCCCTGACTTTCACTAAACGCTTGAGAAAAAGGTGCCCCTTTTTCAACGGACTCTTTTGCTTGATTAAGTATCTTTTTATAATAAATATTTTGAACCACGTCTTCAGTGATCTCAATTGCACGTGTAATAGAAACACCAGAGAGGAGTAATGAAGACATTGTTCGAGCAGTACGGGCAGTGTTTATTTCTTTAACCATAGCTCCGAGCATTGGTAATCTTATGATTGTATAATCAATATATTTCGCCATAAAAGGCGCTCGAAAAAAAGAGACCAATCCAATTCCTGCGGCGATAAGTATCACAAAAGTTAAAATAAGATTATTTGAAAAGAAGTCTCCAAGACCTATAACTACCCTAGTAGAAGCTGGTAATTCAACATTTAATTCTTTAAATGTTTTAGCAAGTGTAGGAACAATAAAAGCAAACATCAATACTCCAACCACAATCATCGCTGAGATAATAACTCCAGGATAAATCAATGCTCCTTTTACTTTTTTTGTTAAGTTATTTGATTTCTCTAAAATTAAACCTACTTCAGAAAGAGAGTTTGCTAAGTTACCTGACTCTTCCCCTGCACGAGACATTGAGACGAATAATTTAGAAAACACTTTTGGAAATTTATTTAAGCCAGAAGACAAAGTACCCCCAGAGCTTATCTCTAAAATAAGTGCTGCTAAAATTTTATTTAAAGTATCATTCTTAGTTTGTTTTTCTAAAACAGCTAAAGCACGAGAGAGAGACAATCCGGCTTTTATCATACCACTCAAATTTTTAGTAAGGATTATAAGCTCTGCATTTTTTACTTTACCAAAAACAAAACGAAACAAAAACATAATATCAAAACTATTTTCTTTCTTTTCGATTATGGTTATCGGTGTATGTCCACGAGACTTTAATTCTCTAGAAACAGAAAATTTATCGTCACCATTCATTGTGCCTTCGATCACTTCGCCATTCTTTAATTTTGCTTTATAAAAAAAGAGCATATTTTTATTCGGAAACAACACGGAACACTTCTTCTATGGTAGTGAGACCCAGTACAGCTTGAAAAACTCCGTCTTCTATCATGGTCATCATACCTTCTTCTTTTGCTTGTTTTTCTATCTCGTCCTGAGATGCACCTTTGATAATCATCTCTCTTATCGTATTACTTACTTTCAAAACTTCATGGATACCCACACGACTAGCATAACCAGAATCAGAATCGGGACTTTTCACAGCTTTATAAAAAGGAATAGTTTTCCAATCATCATTCTCTCCGATAATCTTTTCCTTTTTAAGGAAGACAAGCATTCTATCTAAATCAATAATTTTTGATAGACTTTTTACTTCAGCCTCAGACAAAAAATACTTTTCTTTACTTGGAGTAAGTCTACGTACCAAACGCTGAGCAATAATAGTCTTTACTGTCGAAACAATCAAAAAAGGAAGAACTCCCATATCTACCATTCTAGGTACAGCACCAGCGGCCGAGTTGGTGTGAATAGTAGACAAAACCAAGTGTCCAGTAAGAGAAGCGTTCACCGCGATACTAGCAGTCTCACCATCACGGATCTCCCCCACCATCACAATATCTGGGTCCTGACGAAGAAGCGAACGAAGCCCGTTTGCAAAAGTAAGTCCAATTTCTGACTTTACTTGTGTCTGATTTACACGAGGCATCTGATACTCAATAGGATCTTCGACAGTAGAAATATTTACTTCGGGCTTATTCAATATGTCTAACATAGTATACAAAGTAGTAGTTTTACCAGAACCAGTCGGACCAGTCGCGAGCACCATTCCTGTTTTCTGTTTTAAAGACTCGTAAATTCTCTCAAGTCCTTCACCATGAAAACCGAGTCCTTCCAAAGAAAAACCGTGCGCATTCTCACGTAATATTCTGATAACTGTTTTTTCTCCAAAAAATGTTGGTAGTGTGGACACACGAAAAGAAACCTTATCTCCGTTTTGCTCTATTTTAAATCTACCATCTTGTGGCAACCTTTTTTCATCAAGTTTTAAGTTAGACAAAACTTTAATACGAGCAGTAATACCACTACCTGCATTTTTATCTAGTATCATCGCATCATGCAAAATACCATCAATACGGTATCGTACCGTTAAATCATTTTCTCCTGGTTCTATGTGTATATCAGAAGCCCCTTGTAAAATTCCATGAAAGATCAAAGAATCCACGATTTTTACCACAGGCAAATCTTCAGCCATTTCTTTAAGTTCAGCTTCGGATTTCTCTCCTTCCTCTTTAGCGATAGATAAAGGACCTACTTCTTTTTGAATTATATTATCAAACTCTGCTTGAAGACTTTTTTTGTATTGCAATAATGCACCCTTAATAGAAGCGGTGTCAGTAAGACGTGGTAAAATTTTGAGTCCTGATTTCTTTTTTATAAAATCAATAACAGGCAAGTCGTCAACATCGAGCATCGCCACTTCAAGACCTTTTTCACTTTTCTTAAAAGAAATAATATTATACTTATGAGCAAGTGGTTCAGGTATTAATGAAAGTATATCAATCGGTATTTTTTCAGATGTTAAATTTACAAATGGTATCCCTAAAACAAAAGCTTCCATTCTCTTTAAATCAGCTTCAGATAGCTTTCCTTCAGTTAAAAGCATTTCTCCCAACTTCTGTTTTTTTTCAATAGCTTTTTTTTCAATAGCATCAAGATCAGATCTTTTGATGAGCCCAGCATCTACGATGAATCTTTTTAATTGATCTTCATTAATTTGCATACTTATAGTATACCAAAAAAATCCCCAGAAAATAAATTTCTGGGGATTTTTTCTTTAAAACTTTAATAAGTGGGATGCGTAATACCTAAAATTATATTATTTGGGTAATACAAGAGACCATTTGCACTCAAAGTATTTATGGAACTACCTGCTGGGTTAGAAAATTGTAAAGTCTCATAAGTAGAAAGTTGATATTTACTCTTTACAATACCGTCTCCTGCGACACTCGTGTATGAAAATACAAGTTCTCGGGGACTAGACAATGCAGCATTATAGTACAACTTAACTCCGAGTCCTCCATTACCCTGAAAAGTAGCTAGAGATAATGCCGGTGTACCTATTATATAAGTATCTTTGTCGGTTTTAAATCTCACTTCTACTTTTACTTTTGGTGCACTTTCTGTACCTCCTCCTGAAACAGTCTCAGTATAAGTCTTTCTCAGATGAGTAATCTGAGCTAAATCAGAAATAACATAAACATCACTTAAAGTAGGTTCTTCTGGTATACAATCTAATATTGCATTGCTTCCAGTACCTTTAGTTCTAAAAATAACGTATTTATCAGAATAAATGTCTGTCACTTTCAACCATTGAGCTTTTGTAGAAATAGTAGCAATTTCATCCCATGGGGCCATACCATTTGATCCTCTTTCTTCTACTGGCATCCAAACTGCATTTTTAATCTCAGTAGAGATATCGGTCATTTTTACATCGTTTGGTAGAGTTGGTTTATCTACACTTGTAATGGTATATTCCCAACCATTTGCACTTGATGGAAATTGTTTTTTAGAACCTGAATCAATTTGCCATAATGCACCTTGATCTATCCAGTTGTCGTGCCAAACTCCAAAATAAAATCTTTCATTTGAATTAAGAGTAGCATTATATGCTTCGGCTTTTCGCCAATCCATAATATGATCATGGTCGGCACCACTTTGTAAATTATTACTTGTATCTGCTCCAATGGAAACTAAATTATTTCCATTTGAATCTCCTTTATAAAGATGATAGTAATTATCTGCTGTAAAATGAATACTTGTAGAGATAGAAGTAAGAGGGTCAGTATTTGGTGTACAAGAAATAGCGCTAACGACTGGAGTATTTGTAGTACTAGAAGTAGTACCTCCGGTCGATTTAGTGGTGCTCGTTTTTGGTACAGTTTTATTAGTCTTCAAACCCCCAGCATTAGGATATTTAGCTAAGATAGCATTTCTTTTAGAATTTACGCCTGTTTGTTTTAATAAGGTACTTGGTTTTGGTGTAGTAACTGCTGCCTCAGCAAACTTTGCGTAAGTTGCAGCATTTAATTTTCCATCTACTGGGAGTTTTAACTTTGTTTGGAAACCTCTTATACCCTGAGCAGTTAAAGTACCATAGTACCCTGTCTGCAAAGAAGGTTTTAGAAAACCTTCTTGAATAAGAACAGCTTGAACTACCTCAACTGACTTATCTCTACTACCTACTGTCAATGGTTTAAAATCAATAACCTGTTTAGGATTTTCTGTGGGAATAATTGTAGAAGTATCCTTTTTAAAATCTGCATCGAGGGTTAACACCTTTTTAACTTCTACACTCTCTGTTTTAAGCAAACTACTTGTGTTACTTAAATTTGTAGTTGTTTTTGATGGTACAATACTATTTAAACTATTTATTATTCCACTATTACTACTATCTTGTGCGGATATTTGTATTAAAGGCAAGACAAGAAATGCCATTACTACAAAAATATTAAACATTTTTTTCATAAATAAATTACTTTTCATTAAAATAATAATTGTTAATATTATATCAAAAAAATCCCTTAAAAAGGGATTTTTTTGATATTTTAATAAGCTAAGTCTCCTAAATCTACTGTGATCTTTTTATTCAATGGACCTTTAGTATAAATCATACCGCCATTTAGATTTACTTTTACATTTCCATGGTAATGTCTTCTATCCCAACCATCGTCAGGACCAACATTTGATCCAACAGTTACAACATAAGGATGACTTGCATAAGAGAAAGTAAGAGTGTCTGTACTTGATCCATATTTATATGGTATCTCTGCACCTTCTTCTCCGCCTTCAGTAATAAATTTCAAAAATGGTTTCTTGTCCACAAAAACCTTATCGTCAAATTTTACTTTCACTGTTACAACAACTGCTGGATGATCTTCATCTGCAACTTGGCCGTTTGGAAGAATTGGACTTTCTCTATAACTTTTATCAACACTTAATACAAAAGATTTAATCTCAGAAGAATTATGCACTGGTTCTGAAACAATCTTAATAGGTGTAACAGGAGTAGTTACAGGTGTAGTTGGCAATGGAGGAACATAGCAACCGTTAGAGTTATTATTGCCAAGATTCAAGAAAGAAATTTTAAACAAAACGTCATCTATCTTACCTATTGTTTTCCCGAATTCTGTTCCAAACTGTACATAATAGATATCTACCGGATAAGACCCTCCTTCTACCATCCCATATTCTTTTGCTTTTTCAGGAGTAATTACAATACCTCCTGAGTGTTTTTTACCATCTGGATGAAGTACAGATATAGCTAATTTATTGTTCAAGAAAACAAAAGCCATAGCGGTGGTCTCTACTGATATCATCTTTGGTTTCATTGAAGGATTTACATAAGTAAACATTCCGTGAGCTTCGTATGTAAATTTCTTATTGTCTCTATCTTCACCATCGTCCAAAAGTTGACCATTGATAGGCAAAAATGGTTTTGCCTCAAAAGTATATTGATTGTACTTTGAATCTTTTGTTAATTTCAAAGACAATGGTTTTGATTGATTAAGTCCAGGAACATCCACAAACCATTCTGAATTTAATTTTGGATAGTGACTAATTTGAGGTCTACCGTTTTCTGCATTAAACAAAGGTGAAATACCACACATGCCTAGTACAAAATTGAAACCATCGTATGAAAATGGAAAGTCTCTAATTATTCCAGGTAACTCTATCGTAGGTTGAGAACAATCTGCTATATTTGGTAAACCATTTACAGTAGCAGGAGTAGAAGTAGTACTTGTAGATGAATTTGTGTTACCTGTATTTGTTGAAGTAGTACTAGAAGTCGAGTTAGAAACAGTTTGAATATTACTTAAATTAGCTCCAGTAAAAGATACAGTGCTATTAGGTGAATATTTATTCAGCAACTCTAAAGTATAAACATCAATAAAACCATCTTGAGGGAGACCAGCTTTTTTCTGCCAAGCTTTTGCAGCTTTATCAGTTAATTCTCCATGATAACCAGTAGCATTTTTTTTATCTAAAAATCCTTTTTCTACAAGAGCTAATTGAACTTTTTTAACAAAAGGATCAGAAACTCCAAAGAAAGTTGGATGAGTAACCATATCAATAGAAACGGGGGTCAAGGTTTTTAGTTGATTTAATAAGTCGTTATCAACCACTGTCTTTACTGGAATATTTGAAAGTTGTTGCAAATTACCTAATGCTGTCAAAGTCATTGGACCGAAATTTCCAGTAACCATGTCCGATGTCAACACTCCTTTGTCTACAAGTACTTTCTGTAATTCTTTTACATCTAGACTTTTTGTACCCAAAGAAACTGGTTTTGTTAAAGTTGCACTATCTTTAGAGAGAGTTTTGGAAGGAGTAATACTCAAATTATTACTCATAGAACTTGTAGTACTTGGACTAAAATGCATCAAATCATCTGAAACATTTGCTTTCACAAAACTAAAACCAGAAACAAATAAAATAAAAACAACAATCGAACCTAAATATTTTTTCATAAAAATTTAATAAAACTAATAATAATTATCTTTTTGCTTCCAATGCTTCTATCCTCAACTTTAAAGCATTATTTTCTGCTTTTAATTCTTGAATAGCTTTAACTGTTGGCGCTATTAATTGTGAATATTCCATAGACTTCAACTTTTCACCAGCTTCA
>JBBTSS010000021.1:0-20782 GCA_038064635.1 Patescibacteria group bacterium | reverse complement strand
AGAAAAATTAGAGAAGATGGAGGCTGAATTAAAATCTCGAGTCGTGGGTCAAGATGATGCCGTAAAGAGAATATCTGATGTTATTCGACGCTCACGAGCTGGTATAGGAGACCCAAATAGACCGATAGGTTCATTTATATTCTTGGGCCCTACTGGAGTCGGTAAGACGGAGCTTACAAAAGCTCTTGCGCAGTTTATGTTCAATGACGAGAAGGCATTGGTTCGAGTCGACATGTCTGAATACATGGAAAAACACGCTACTTCAAAACTCATAGGTTCACCACCTGGATACGTAGGATATGATGAAGCAGGACAACTTACCGAAGCTGTGCGTCATAGACCTTACTCTGTGATACTTTTTGACGAAGTTGAAAAAGCTCATCCAGAAATATTTAATATGCTTCTTCAAGTCATAGATGAGGGTAGACTTACTGATGGAAAAGGAAGGATTGTAAACTTTAAAAATACAATAATTATTTTGACTTCAAACATTGGTTCTCAATTTATTGAGAAGATGGAGTCTATTGGTTTCTCAAATAATTCTGAAAAACAAGATTATGGTCAGATGAAAGATAAAGTGATGGATGCTTTGAAAGATCATTTTAGACCTGAGTTTATTAATCGTCTCGATGAGATAATAGTCTTTGATATATTATCAGAAGAAGCTATAAAAGAAATAGTTGATCTTAAGATACAGATTGTAGTTGAAAGACTTGCTGCAAAAGGTATTGGATTTGAAATTTCTGAGTCTGCATTAGGACACTTAGCAAAAGTTGGTTATGATCCACACTTTGGAGCGAGACCTTTAAATAGACTTATCCAAAATAAAATTCTAAATCCAGTTGCAACATTTATTATTTCAAATGGTGTAAAAAAAGGAGACACTGTACTTGTAGGCATGAAAGGTGAGGAACTCTCTATATTAACCAGAAAAGGCAAAATAAAAAGTTCTATAAGAGTGAGAAAGAATTCTACTGTTTAGTTTTATTTATACTTTTTGTGTATTTTAAAAAGATGCAAAAAATATAATTCTGTGTTATTTTATATTTGTCTCTATTTGTAAAAGTATGAGGCAAGTATGCGTCGGTGGTGGAGTGGTCTATCACAACAGACTGTAAATCTGTCGCCTTTGGGCTTCGTTGGTTCGAATCCAACCCGACGCACCAATTAAAAAATCCAAGCTTCTGCTTGGATTTTTTAATTTTTAAATATAAATAAAAAAAGGTAGCACGTTTCTCTGTGCTACCAGTTTGTTGTTTGTTCTTAATAGAACTTCTTATTTGGTTTTTTTTCTTCGTCTTAACTCAATATCGTGATTCACATAGACACAGGGGTTAAAAAAACTTGAATATTGTAGTTTGATAATATTCAAAAAACCAACACTAAAAGTTTCTTTTTTGTTTTCCCATCCAAAACCAACGGACAGGTCTGGTAAATTTTCGCCCTTTAAAAAGGCATTTACAATGTCGTACGTAATTTCACCATCTATTCCTAGACCCCACTTTAGTGGTACTGATCCTCTGAGGCCTAATCCACCTTGTAATACGGGATACCTTTCTGTAATTAAACTCGGAGGTCCCATCAACTCAAAGTTTTCTTCTTTGTAAATTTCCCAAAATGCGTCTAAATAAACAAAGACAAAACTTGGTTCATTTGCAGAGAAAGACAATCTTACACCGGGGTCGTATGCTTCCCAATTCAGGAACTGCTCTTCACCTTTGAGTTTGGTAAAAAACGGAGAGACGGATAAAACGAAACCTTCGGTGTTTTCAGTGTTTACGATTTTTGTTTCTGTTGGTTTTTTCTGCTCAGTGGAGTCTTGAGAAGTTTGTGATTGAAGTGAGTTGGTCCAGAAAAAAAGGACTACTGTGAGAAGTACGGGTATTTTTTTCATAACTAGAGTGCTGACTATTGGGTCAGCTATTTTTTGTTTGAAAGTTAAAGAATTTTATTCTGTATCATTTTAAAGTAAATAGATTATTTTGCAAGTGAATAAAAGGAATTACATAGGGTAACCCTATGTAATGATTTAGTTAAAATCTCACGACTTGCTTTTTTTGTCAAATTTTTGTAATCTGATGGAAGATATGTGTGGAGGGGAATTTAGTGCTTGATTTGATTGAGCCTTAAATTTCCTTTCACAAAAAATTCTTTGTAATATCATGCAAAATCCAAAAACAACTTTATCTTTGCAAGTTGTATTCCTAGGTTTAGGGATATTTACTTTCTATGTATCTGAACAAGAGTTTGCGAAGATTTATTTTGCAACTCTTCTCTTGATTGTATCAACTGTGTGTTACTGGCTAACCATGAGATTCTTGGGATGTATACCTTATGATAGTTTAATTTTAGCAATCGTAGGATTATTTTTCATGATTCTTGGGCCTATAGGAGATTATATTGCGACGTACCACTATGTTGGACCGGCCGTAAACGCCGGAACTTCGTTTTTAATTTCACTGTGTCTGTGCCTTTTTTCAGGGACTGTGAATTTCCTCATTAAAGAATAAAAAATTTCACTTTTTAAAAAACTTTCCCATGTTGGATCTTAAAAATTCTCGCCAAGTTCAAAATTTGATTTTTCACTACGGTCCTCTAAGTGCCGTGAAAAATACTGAGTTGTGTAATTTTTTGAACGCTTGTCTTGCGGATTTCAGTAAACAAAACAAGAAAAGAGTTAAGTTGCTTTTAATGTTAAACATTGAAGAGCCTAAAGTGGACATTTTTTACGAGCGACTACTAGACGTAGTTACCTTTGCTCGGCAAAAAAAATTTAAGACAGTATTAGAGTTAAACACCGCGTTGTCTGAGCGGAACAAAAAACTAATAGGCAAAATAGCCAAGATTAAAAAATAATGATTGGCGGTTTCTTAAAAACAGTTAAGTAGTGTTTTCCTTTTGGGGGATTCACTACTTTTTTATTTGAAAATTTGTTGTTTTTAAAAAAGTGTGCTATTATATTTTTATAAATTTATGGGCCTTAGGGCTCTTTTTATTTCATTTATTAGGTATTAAGTTTTTATAATAATTATTTTATGGATATTCGTAACATTGCGATCATAGCTCACGTGGACCATGGTAAGACTACTCTTACAGATGCATTAATGAAACAAAACGGTGCGTCTAAAGACGACGGTGCATCGATGGACTCAAACGACATTGAAAAAGAGCGTGGTATCACCATTTACTCAAAAAATACTTCTATCTACTACAAAGACACAAAGATAAACATAGTGGATACACCAGGTCACGCTGACTTTGGAGGTGAAGTAGAACGTGTGCTTCGAGCTATTGATTCTGTGTTGCTTCTAGTAGACGCCGTAGAAGGACCAATGCCTCAGACAAGATTCGTTTTAAAGAAGTCTCTCGAACTTGGACTCAAGCCTATCGTAGTAATAAACAAAATAGATAAACCAGCAGCTGATGCCCATAGAGTGCACGAAGAAGTTTTAGAACTTTTCTTTGAGCTTGGTGCAAATGAAGAACAAGCTGATTTTCAAACTATCTATGCTATCGGACGAGAAGGTAAGGCTTTTAGAAAGTTAGGTGATGATTCAAAAGATTTGTCTCCACTTCTTGATTTGATACTTGAGCAAGTTCCTGTTGCTTCTGTTAATGGTGATGCAAAAATGTCTGCACAGGTTTTCAACCTTGGTTATGATAATTTCTTAGGAAGAATGGCTGTAGCTAGAATATACTCTGGAAAAATAAATTCTGGAAAAAATCTTTTTGTGAAAGGAGAGAATGGAACACGTTCTGGAAAGATAACAAAATTATTTACATTTGAAGGTATCTCTAGAGTAGATGTTCCTTTTGCTACTTCAGGAGACATTGTGCTTCTTGCAGGTATTCCAGATATTTTCATCGGTGAAACTCTTTGTGAAGATGAGTCTGTGGAAGCTATGCCTCATATCGCTATCGATGAGCCGACTCTTTCTTTGAACTTTTTAGTGAACGATTCACCATTTGCTGGTAAAGAAGGAAAGTTCGTTACTTCAAGACAACTTAAAGAAAGACTAGAAAAAGAACTTGAAATAAACGTTGGACTAAAAGTAGACTTCTCACCTGATCAAGGAACTCAAAAAAGTGGACCTAGTTTTTTCAAAATATTAGGACGTGGAGAATTGCACTTAGCTGTACTTTTAGAAAATATGCGTCGTGAAGGATTTGAAATGCAGGTATCTCAACCTGAGGTTATCATCAAAGAAATTGACGGTAAAAAGTCTGAGCCTTATGAAGAACTTGTTGTTGATGTTCCTATGGAGTCTTCAGGTGCTGTTATAGAGAAAATAGGTAAGAGAAGAGGCTTACTTAAAGATATGCAAGAGAAGGAAGGTATTGCTAGAATTATTTTTGATATACCAACTCGCGGACTTTTGGGTTACAGAGGGGAATTCGTGATTGATACAAAAGGTGAAGGTATCATGTCTTCTCGTGTTACGGGCTTCAGAGAATACGCTGGAGTTATTTCAAAAAGAGAGTACGGATCTATGTCTTCTATGATCTCAGGTAAGGCTGTGGCCTTTGCCCTTGCAAATTTACAAGAACGTGGTATATTATATATAGGTCACGGTACAGAGGTTTATGAAGGTATGGTTATAGGTAATGTTTTGAAGGGGGAAGAGATGTCTGTGAACCCTATCAAAGGAAAACAACTTACTAACATGAGAGCCTCAGGTACTGATGATGCGATAGTCTTAAAACCTGCTTTTACGCTTAGCATTGAAAGAGGTTTAGAGGTAATGAGTAATGATGAATATTTAGAAATCACTCCATTGTCTGTAAGACTTCGTAAGAAATATTTAACTGAGTTAGACAGAGTCAAAGCTCAGAGAGATAAATAATTTAAAAAACAATCGCAATTCAATTTTTAGTTGACACCAGCAAAATTGAATGTATAATTAATATAATTAAAAAATAAAAAAACTATGTCGTCAACAAACATATCTTTTAAGCCAAAACAAATTACTAAAAAAATTACTTCTCATTTGCAAGATCGTGCACGTGATGTGATTATGAACCGTTTTGGTTTAACCGGAGAAGATGTAGAAAGAAAAACTCTTGAAGAGATTGGTAAAAAGTACAACATTACTCGTGAGCGTGTAAGGCAGATTGAAGAATCTGCTATTAATTTGATAAAAAAGTCTGACGCTTATAAAGCTGAACAAGCTGTTTTTGAAGAATTAAAGAACCTTATTCATTCTTTGGGTGGAGTAGTAGCTGAACACGAACTTTTACCTCATGTATCAAAAGATCAACTTACTCAAAATCATATTCATTTTTATTTAGTATTAGGAGATGCTTTCAAGAAGCACCGAGAAGATGATCATTTCAAAACTCGTTGGAGTGTGGATGATGAGACTGCTACAAAAGTTCACGATTCTTTAAAGAAACTTTATTCAACTTTGAAAGACGAAGATTTGGTTCCAGAAACAGAAATGATTCAAAAGTTTTTTGAACAAATGAAAGATACTGCTGAAAATTACAAAAATGAAGAGATTGCAAAAAGATGGCTTTCTATTTCAAAAACTATTTCAAAAAATCCTCTAGGAGAATGGGGTAAATCTAACTCTCAAAATATCCACACTAGAGGAGTCAAAGATTATGCTTTCCTTGTAATGCGAAGACATGGTTCACCTATGCACTTTAGAGAAGTTACAGATGCTATCTCAAAGACTTTCAACAGAAAGACTCATTATGCGACTACACACAATGAACTTATCAAAGATCCACGTTTTGTACTTATCGGCCGAGGACTTTATGCTCTTGCTGAATGGGGTTACAAGACAGGTATTGCACGAGATGTTATAAAAGATATCCTGAAGATAGAAGGACCGATGAGTAAGGAAGATGTTGTAGAGAAAGTGATGAAAGAAAGATATTTTAAGAAAAACACTATTCTAGTAAACTTAGCTAACACAAAGTATTTTAAGAAAAATAAAAACGGACTTTATACTTTAGCTTAAATTTCTATTTTTTAAAGAAAAAACACAAATTCCTTTGAATTTGTGTTTTTTTATATTAAAATACTATCATGTGGCAATGGCTCATGGAAATGTTAAGCAGGGTACCAGAAACTTTTTGGCTTTTAGTAGCTGTATTTTTTGTTGGTAAAATAGCTTGGACTCTATGGGTGCATTATGTGCAACAAGATTTCATCTCAGGCATAGATCATGTTTTACTTGAAATAATTCCTCCTAGAGAAGTTCTACGTAGTCCTAAAGCAATGGAGCTTTTTTTTACAAATGCTCTTTATCACTGGAGTGAAAAAGGCGGACTTGAAGCATACTGGCAAGGTGCTGTTTGGTTTTCTTATTCTTTAGAGATTGTATCGATTGAAGGGCAAGTGCATTTTTATATTCACACTCCTACTCGTTTACGAGAATTGATAGAGACTCAAATGTATGCACAGTATCCTCAAGCGCAAGTAAAAGTAGCAGAGGATTATACTCTTGCCGTAGATGAGATAAGTCCAAAAAGTGCTTGGCAGATGTGGTCTTGTGAATTTGGACTTGAAAAACCAGAAGCATATCCGATAAAAACCTATGTTGATTTTGGATTAGATAAAGACCCTAAAGAAGAATATAAAGTAGATCCAATATCACCTGTGATTGAACTTTTCGGTTCATTAAAGAAAGGAGAGCAAATGTGGTGTCAGATTGTAGTGCGTCCTTCAAAGAAAGAATTTTATGGACACCATGGAGCTCATGATTGGGTTGAAGAATCAAAAGCAGAACTTGATAAATTGGTTGATCCATATAAAGGTCAAAAATTAAGTTTAGGGGACAAGATAACTACTGAAATACGTACACCGGCTTTTCTAGATCCTGCTATTAAAGGTATTACTGAAAAAATGACAAAGATAGGTTTTGATACTGGAATTCGTGTTGCTTATGTTGCAAAAAAAGAAGCATGGAGCATGAATAGTAGACGTAATATTCGTCTTATTTTTAGACAATACTCAAAACCTTTATTGAATAGTTTTAAGCGTATGAACTCTGCTCAGGCCGATGCCCTAGGAGGTACTTTTACTGCAGGATGGTTCATGCTCCCTCCTGAAACAGTAATGCTTTTAAATGACAGAATGTTACATGAGTACAGAGAAAGAGCTTTCTTTTATCATCCTTTAAGGAATCAAATTCTGCATCATTTACCTTGGCCTATTTCACCATATATTTTTCCAGCATATTTTCACTCTCATACTTATGTTTTAAATGTAGAAGAATTAGCAACCATCTGGCACTTTCCTGGTCAGATACTTAAAGTTCCTACTCTCGAACGTATTGAAAGTAAAGAAGCTTCTCCTCCTACAAATTTACCAACATAAAATAATATGGATAATACAGAACTCGAAAAAGAAGAGAATGCTGAGTCTTTAGATTTTGATAAAAATCAAGGTTTAAAGAAAAATAACATTTTATATAAAATGTTATTTTTTAGTCTTTCTGGTATTGTTCTTTTTTTAATTATTTTTTATTTATCTTTTGTTCAAGCACCCGCTAATTTTCGAGTTGGTGAAATCGTAACGATAGAAGAAGGTGAAAGTCTGCGTAGTGTTTCTTTAAAATTGAAAGAACAAAATTTTATAAAATCACGAATTGCATTTGAGTCTTTTGTGATTATCTATGGGGGAGAGAAACATATTATTCCGGGAGATTATTTATTTGAAAAGAAATATTCAGTAAGTGAGATTGCATATAGGATATCAAAAGGTGATCGTAGGCTTAGTATGGTGAAGATAACCATACCGGAAGGTTTTGATTTAGAAGAGATTTCAGAAATTTGTTCTTTAAAGTTAGAAAATTTTAGTAAATCAAAATTCTTAGAACTTGCTAAAAATGATGAAGGATACCTTTTTCCAGATACTTATTTTTTTGATAGTACTGATAATGAGAAAGATGTGTATTCTTTTATGAAGAAAAATTTTGATAAGAAAACCACAAATATTTTAAAGGAAATACAAGATAAAGGTATGGACAAAGAAGACATTATTATCATGGCTTCAATACTTGAAAAAGAAGCAAAAGGTGACGCTGATAGAGAAATCATTTCAGGGATACTTTGGAAAAGGCTGAGTATAGGTATGGCCTTACAAGTAGATGCAGCACCAATAACATACAAAGAACGAGGCTTACCAAAAAGTCCTATTTCTAATCCTGGAATTTTGGCTATTCGTGCGGCTATGTACCCTGAAGCTTCTAGTTATTTATATTATTTGCATAACCAAGAAGGAGAGATTTATTTTGCAAAAACTTTTGACGAACATAGACAAAACAAGAAAAAGTACTTAAGATAGTGTAAATGGTCAAGAAAAATAAAACAGTCTTTGTGGGCATGGCTGGAGGTGTTGATTCCTCTGTATCAGCCGCTCTTTTACAAAAAGAGGGCTATGATGTCGTGGGCGTTTTTATACGTACTTGGCATCCAGATTTTATTGAATGTAATGAAGAAGAAGAACGTCGTGATGCCATGCGCGTTGCAGCTCATCTTGATATACCATTTTTAACTTTTGATCTAGAAGAAGAATATAAAAAGGGTGTTGCAGATTATATGATAGAAGAATACAAGAAGGGCCGTACTCCAAACCCTGATGTAATGTGCAATAAAGAAGTAAAGTTTGGTGCATTTTTAAATAAAGCTCTTTCTATGGGTGCGGATTTCGTTGCGACGGGTCACTATTCACTTTGTAAAAATGTAAAAAATTCTTCCGCCTTCGCCCTCGGAGACAAAAAGGCAGGGGACCCACGGCTCCCTAATTTTTCACATTTTTACTTAAGCAAATCAGTAGATCCTTCAAAAGACCAAGTATATTTTTTATGGACTTTGAATCAAGAACAACTTTCTAAAATATTATTTCCAATAGGATATTTAAAAAAGACAGAAGTCAGAAAACTCGCAGATAAATTTAAATTACCAGTAGCAGAAAAGAAAGACAGTCAGGGGATATGTTTCTTGGGCGATATAGATCTTAAGGACTTTTTAAAACATTACATAAAAGAAAAAGAAGGAAAGGTTTTAAATGAAAAGGGCGAAGAAATAGGATTTCATGATGGAGCTGTTTTTCATACTCTCGGTGAAAGGCATGGTTTTACCATAACTAAAAAAACTCCAAATGATGGAGCGTATTATATAGTGTCTAAAGACGTAGAAAAAAATATTCTTATTGTAAGTCAAGATAAAAACCGTCCTGCAAAGAGTACGGATATTTTTATGTTATTAGATAATGTAAATTGGATTTCAAGTATTCCAGAAGAAAATAAAAAATACACTGCTCAGATTCGTTATCATGGAGAATTTTTATCATGTAAGGTTATCTGTGAAGGTTCTTCTGCTGCAAAGGTAATTTTTGAAAAGCCTATTTTAATAGCACCAGGTCAATCTATTGTTGTGTATGATAAAGATGTTGTGCTCGGTGGCGGAGTAGTTGTATAAAATACTTAATAATACAAAAAGATATATGAAAAAATTAATTCAAACACAAAAAGATTTATACTGGATAGATGGACAGAACAATACGGTAGAGTTATATTTATCAGATGAACTTCCAGACTTGTCTCTGTGTACTGCGTCATATGCTTTTGTATTTAAAGATGCCAAGTTTTTGCAAACAGAATTAAGAGAAGGCGAGAGACCAGAAAGGAGGTTAGATATTCCAGGTGGGCATATAGATGAGGGTGAGCATCCTAGAGATACAGCAGTCCGAGAGACTTTTGAAGAAACCGGTGTGCATGTTAAAAATCCGAAACTCGTCGGATATATAAAAATAACTACACATGTTCCCAAACCAGAGAATTCCCGATATCCATATCCTACTGGCTTCATGCTTTATTATTTGTGTGATTTTGAAAGTGAAGAAGTTTTTGAAGGTAACGAAGATGCTCATGGACGTGTCTGGCTTCCTTTTGATGAATTCGAAAAGTCAGTGTGGTGCAGGGAGAACAAGGTGCTCTTGGAAGAGGTGATTAAACAACATATGACTGATCAAATCCCGCAATTTGGGGAACCCTTAAAAGAATATATAGACCGTCCCGGAGTATATGCGGTTATTTTTAATTCAAATAATGAAGTTCTGACTGTTGTAACTGAGAGAGGTCCGTATTTGCCAGGTGGAGGTGTTGACCCAAAAGAAAGTTCTATTGAAGCTCTTAAAAGAGAAGTATTCGAAGAAACAGGCTTTACTTTAAGTAATGCTAATGAGCTTACAAGAGCCAATCAGTTTGCAATGCATCCAATAGCTGGACCAGTAAATAAAATTGCTACTTTTTATATCGGAGTTATTGATTCCACTATTGAAAGGTATTCCATAGAGACTAGAGACAACGAAGCATCTTGGATGAAAGTAGAAGATTTTTTAAACTCTAATACAGATGAATTTCATCAATATGCTGTTCGGAAAGCTTTAGAAAATAAATAATTTATGATTAATCCGTTTCATCAAAATTGTAATAAGTTGCTCGAAGCTTACAGGAAGGGTGATTTAGGACAGACGAAAATGCCCGAAGATAGCAATCCGGGTTTTTCTGATGATGAAATAGAAAAGCGATTAGCGTATTTTACCCTACCCATGGCTTTAAATTACCAAAGGGATAGCTACAAGCTTTGGGAAAGTGTTTTTAAAACTTGGGAAGATAAAGAAGCCAAGCAGGTTTTTGATGTAAAAAAAGTTTCAAAGATGACTGATGATGAATTAAGAAAACATCTTACGAAATATAAAGTTGCGTTACAGCCTAATAAGCACGTCGCTACCTGGAAGACTATATCAAGCACTATAGAAAAAGAATGGGGAAGCTTTTCTGGGTTCATTGCAGCGACAAACAGTGACTTCTTAACTCTTAAAGATACTGTTCAAATGAAACATAAAAAGCAATTTCCATATCTTTCGGGACCAAAAATATTTAACTATTGGTCATTTATTTTAAGTGAATACGGAAAGGTTCAATTAAAAAACAAAGAATTTATAGACATTGCCCCCGATACACATATAACCCAATGCTCAGTGTTACTTGGAGTAATTACACAAGATGAAGCCATAAAGTTATCCAAAGATAGTATTTCCGAAAGGTGGAGAGTTTTATTGAAAGGTTCAGGTATTGCCCCGATAGAGATGCATTCGCCTTTATGGTTCTGGAGTAGGAACGGATTTATATTTAAACTATAGTAATAGCCTACTAAGAATTTAAATCTTGTCTTTTTTATTAGTTTTATTATACAATACTCACATGACTCAATTTTTTGTAGAAAATGGTGAAATGCTGGTAAGGCTTACTTTGGCTGTTGTTCTCGGTATTGTCATCGGACTTGAGAGACTCTTTGCTCATAAAGAAGCAGGTATGAAGACTCATGCACTCGTTTCTCTTGGGGCAGCACTTTTTGTAATAATCTCTGAAATGTTAGCTATGAAATACGGCACCATGGGGAGCTTTGATCCTTCACGTATGGCCTCACAGATTATTGTTGGTATCGGTTTTCTTGGCGCTGGGTCTATTATCTTAGAAGGTTCACGACTCAAAGGTCTCACTACTGCTAGTGGATTCTGGGTGACTGCAGGTATCGGTATGGCCGCTGGTTTTGGACTTTTCAGTTTAGCTATTGCGGCGACTGCCTTTGTGCTACTTATATTTGTCGTACTTTATATTTTGGAAAATTTAATTAGAAAATCTTTTACAGGTATTGATTCAGATGTAAAAAAGGATCAATAAAACTATTAACTAAAAAACTATATATACTATTATGAATACTTATGATGTTAGAAAAAAATTCTTAGAATATTTTGAGTCTCAAGGTCACGCTATTATTCCATCAAGCGCAATAATTCCACAAAACGATCCGACTACTTTATTTACTGGTTCTGGTATGCAGCCGATGGTACCGTACTTACTTGGGCAAGTTCATCCTTCAGGAACACGCATTACAGATAGTCAGATTTGTTTCCGTGCTCAAGACATAGAAGAAGTAGGCGACAATAGGCATACTACTTTTTTTGAAATGCTTGGAAACTGGTCATTGGGCGATTTCTTTAAAAATGAACAAATCCCTTGGATGTGGAATTTTTTAACTGATAAAAATGTCGGACTAGGACTCGACCCAAATAGACTTTATTTTACTTGTTTCAAAGGCTCACCTGAAATAGGTATACCGAAAGATACTGATTCTTCAAAACTCTGGCAGGATTTATTTAAAGGAGTTGGAATAGATGCAAAAATAGGAGAAAACCCAGAAGTAGATGGCATGAAAGAAGGTGAAAGAATATTTTATTATCCTGACAAAAAAAATTGGTGGAGCCGTGCTGGAGTGCCAAGTAATATGCCCGTAGGAGAGCCTGGAGGACCTGACACAGAAATGTTTTATGATTTTGACCCAAGTAATAGTAAAGGAATTCATGAATCAAGTGAATGGGCAAATGAGCCGTGTCATGTGAATTGTGATTGTGGAAGATTTGTGGAAATAGGAAACAATGTGTTTATGGAATATATTCGTACAGAAAACGGATATGAAAAATTAAAACAACAAAACGTAGACTTTGGTGGAGGGCTCGAGCGTCTTGTTGCTGCTACAAATGATGATTCTGATGTATTTAATATAGATGTTTTTTCTTTGCCAAAAAATATTTTAGAAAAGCTTTCAAATATTGAATATGGAACTGACAAGAAAACAACTTATGCAATGCGAGTAATACTTGACCATATAAGAGTAGCTACATTTCTTATTGCTGATGGGGTTGTACCTGCAAACAAAGATCAAGGATACTTTACTCGTAGACTTATCCGTCGCTCAGTAAGGTTTTCTCGTGACTTAGGTGTAAATAAAAATTTCTGTGCAGATATAGCGGAAGAGTACATAAATACTTACAAATCTCACTATGACCATTTAGAAAAAAATAAAAAGCTTATTTTAGAAGAGCTGTCTCTTGAGGAAGAGAGATTTAGGCAAACATTAGAAGATGGTTTGAAACATTTTGAGCGAGGAGAAGATCCTTTTGTTCTATACACTACTTATGGTTTCCCAATTGAAGTTACAGAAGAATTAGCAAAAGAAAAAGGTATTGTTATAGACAGAATTTCTTTCGATAAAAAAATGGAAGAACATCAAAAGCTTTCACGTGCAGGTGGAGAACAAAAATTTAAAGGTGGACTTGCAGACACTAGTGTTGCAACAGTAAGGCTTCATACAGCTCATCACTTACTACTCGCGGCTCTTAGAGAAATATTAGGAGAGCATGTACATCAGAGAGGTAGTAATATTACAGCCGAGAGACTTCGCATGGACTTTGCTCATCCGACAAAGGTTACAGCAGAGGAGTTAAAAAAAGCTGAAGATATGGTAAATGAATGGATAAATGAAAAGCTTCCTATGACTCGTGTAGAGATACCTCGCGAAGAAGCAGAAAAAGTCGGAGCTCAAATGGAATTTGGTGCAAAATATCCAGATGTAGTTTCAGTATATTTTGTAGGAGAAAATTTACAAAATGCAGTTTCTAAAGAATTCTGTGGTGGACCCCATGTACAAAACACCAGTGAATTAAGTAGATTTAAGATTTTAAAAGAAGAGGCAGTGGCACAAGGTGTTAGGAGAATTAAAGCTGTGCTGTCATAATATAATCACGATGAGTTTAATAGAAAAATTAAGAATATTATTTCATACAGAAAAATGGTGGGGTAAAATGTTGTTTAGTGTTTTACTTTACGTATCTTTTTGGTTGGTTTTCTTTGGGTTTTTTCTATTATTTCCTATTGATGTTTTGAGAAATATTAGTGAAAAGGCTGGTAAATTTATCTCTATATATACATTGGCTTTAGTGCCAATTATAAGCTTCTTTTTACCAGTATTCATCCGTAAAGTTTTTCCAATTAGAAGAATTATTATATATCCTATTCATATAGTAATGATACCTATATTCATAGTGTTGTTTTTTATTTGTTTATATTTTGTATTTTTAAATAGTGAGTATGTGCTGACCTTGCCTTCTTTTTAATACAAAATTTTAATTTTGAAAAAAGTTATGAATGGGAGTATAATATTCACATGGGATTTTTTTCTAGAATAAAATCAACTTCTGAATTAGCATTAGTTATAGACATCGGCTCTTCTTCGGTCGGAGCTTCTCTTTTTTGGATGCAATCAACAGGTATTCCAAAGATTATTTTTTCTATGCGTGAACCTATCACCCTAGAAGAAGACCTTACCATAGATAGATTTATGTTTTTTACTATTAAATCATTAAATATGATTGTTAGTAAAATTTGTATGACCGGCATAGGTAGACCTTCAAAGATATTTTGTGTCCTTTCTTCTCCTTGGTACGCCTCTCAAACAAGAGTTGTAAAACTTGAAAAGAACGCTTCTTTTATTTTTACTGAAAAATTAGCAGATAGTTTGATTCAAAAAGAAGTTTCTTTATTTAAAGAAGAGTATGCTGTTAAAGATTCTCATCCAGAGAATAAAATTCGTCCTATTGAATTAAAGAATATGAAAACGATTTTAAACGGTTATGATACACCAAAACCGATAAATCAAAAGGCTAAATCTTTAGAAATGACAATCTTTGCTTCTGTTTCTCAAGAAGAAATTTTGCAGAAAATAGAAGAAACCGTAAACAGACATTTTCACACAAAAGAAATTCGTTTTTCTTCTTTTGTGATGTCTTCTTTTACTGTTGCTCGAGATATGTTTGTGAATCAGGATAATTTTCTTTTGATAAATATTGGAGGGGAGGTGACTGATATCTCAATGATAAAAAAAGAAATTATTCAAGAATCGGTGTCATATCCCGCTGGACGTAATTTTATTATTCGTAGTGTAGCAAAAAGTTTAGGTATAACATTGCCAGAAGCTAAGTCCTTGCTATCTTTATATAAAGACGGTCACATGGAAGGTAATGGTGATTCAAAAGCAGAAAATGTCATAAATGATATAAAGACAAAATGGTTGAAAAAATTTCAAGAATCTTTGAGTAATCTTACTAATGATATTTCTATCCCTGCGACGATTTTTATAACAGTAGATGAAGATCTGTTTCAATTTTTTTCAGATATAATTAAAACAGAACAATTCAATCAATATACTTTAACTGAGTCAAAGTTTAGATTGATATTTTTAAGCACAGAAGCTTTGCATGGTATAGCTACTTTTGAAGGAGATACCATTCGTGACCCATTTCTTATTATAGAAGCTATTTACATTAATCGTTTCCTTCGTTAATATAAACAATATGTCAAATAAAATATTAGAAGACATGGTGAGAGTAAAGCAGATAAAAAGAGAAATTATTAAAGATTTTTCACCTGCTAAAAAACAAAATTCTAATATAAATATAAAAATTAATACAAATCCTATTGCAGACATGCATCCTGTAAATGAAGGTACTGAGACCATAAATACCACGACTGATATGCCGGTAAACATATCTCCCTCTTCAAATAGACGAATCTCAACTTATGATGACGGTACTTGTGATATCGAAGTAGAAGAAAAAATGCAAAAAGGAGGCAGTAGATATGGTTTATGGTTTGTTGCATTGCTTTCAATCATTTTTTTGATTTTTTCTGTTTCTTTTTTATTTACTAAAGCAACTATAACCATAACTCCGAAAACCGAGGAATTAGTTTTGAATCAAAACCTTTCTGCTGTGAAAGATATGAATGCGACGGGGCTCTCTTTTGATTTAGTAGCTTTGTCTGGAGAAGAAGAAAAGACAATAGAAGCGGGGCAAGAAGAAGATGTGGAAACAAAAGCGAAGGGTACTATTGTGATATATAATAACTTTAGTTCAAATCCTCAATCTTTAGATGTAGAAACTCGGCTTTTAGGTTCGAATGATAAAATATATAAAACAGATGCAAAAATCGTTATACCAGGTAAAGCAAAAGACGGCACTCCTGGTTCCATAGAAGTAGGTATTCATGCAGGAGAAGTAGGTGAAGAATACAATAGCGGTCCTCTTGATCTAAAAGTTTTTGGTTTTAAAGGTACACCAAAATATGAAAAATTTTATGCCAGATCAAAAGGAGAGATTACTTCTGGTTTTAAAGGACGTATACGTACAGTAAATCCTGAGGCTAAGAATGTTGCTTTTAATGAATTAAAAGATACTTTAGAAATAAAACTTTTAGAAAAGGTTACAAATCAAATCCCTGAAGGATTTGTCTTGTTTAAAGATGCTGTATTTTTGACCGTAGATGAAGAAGTCATAGATAATAGCGTTAGCACTAGCTCTGTCCCTGTTAAAGTAAAAGGTACTTTGTACGGTTTTCTTTTTGATGAGAAAAAATTATCTGCACAGATAGCTGCTGTTGCGACTTCTGACTATGATGGGTCACCTATATCTATACCAAATATGAAAGATTTTATTTTTTCTTTGACTGAAAAAGTAGAATCAGTAAAAGATATAAAAAATTTAAATTTTAGTTTAACGGGAAACTCTAAAATAATATGGGAAGTAGATAAAGATAAAATAGTGAATGATTTACTAGGTAAATCTAAAAAAGAATTTAAAGAAATTTTATCCAAGTATTCAAATATCGAAGGAGCTGAGCTTGTACTGCGTCCTTTGTGGCGTAGGACAATTCCAGAAGAAGTTAAAAGTATAGAGGTTGTGTTAAACCAATAGTATTTTCTTACGATTTATTTGACGTAAGTCAAATCTTTTGTTAAGATTACCTAATCTAAATGAGTGATTTAAAAAATGAAAAAATCTTAACAGGTCGAGGGGTGGTAACAGAAGCTCTCCCTTCTACTTTGTTTAGGGTAAAAATGGACGACGACGCAGAAATTTTGGCATATCTCGGAGGTAAGATGAGAATGCACCGAATCAAAGTTTTGATAGGGGATACTGTGGAAGTAGTCTTGGATCCTTATGGAGGTAAAGGAAGAATTGTTAAAAGGTTGTAATTTTTTTTAAAATAGTGTATTATACTCATTACGTTCAAAGAATGATATAAAACATTGATAAATAAGGGTATTTCCTTATTTTGTTTTCTTTTAAACGATAAAATAATTTTTATGAAAATCAGAGCATCAGTTAAAAAAATTTGTGATAATTGTAAAATGGTAAAACGCCAGAGGCATTTAAGAGTTATTTGTTCTAACCCAAAACATAAGCAAAAACAATAATTTTATGAGAATACTAGGAATAACAGTACCAAACGAAAAGAGATTAGAAATAGGTTTAACATGCCTTTATGGTATAGGTATTTCAACTGCTAGAAAGATATTAAAGCAAGTTGATATTCCTTACGGAAAAAAAGCTGCTGACTTAACACCGGATGAAGAAAACAAAATCCGTGCAATAGTTGAAAGTATTACCATAGAAGGAAATTTAAAAAGAGAAATTTCAGCAAATATAAAAAGATTAAAAGATATTAAAAGTTACAGAGGTGTGCGTCACACAAAGAGACTACCAGTTCGTGGACAGAGAACAAAAACAAACTCTCGAACTATCCGTGGTAACGTAAGACGAACAATGGCTTCTGGTAAGAGAAAAGAAAGTAAGACATAATTAATTCTATGGGAAAGACAAAAATCACAACAGAATCAGCTAAAGACGGAGTAGAAGGAGAAGTAAAAGCTGCTCCAAAATCTTCAAAGAAAAAAGTAACTGCAGGTATTTTCAATGTTGAAGCAACCTTTAATAACACAAAGGTTCTTTTTGCAGATAAGATGGGAAATACATTATTTTGGTCAAGTTCAGGGTCTCTTGGTTTCAAGGGTGCAAAAAAGGGAACACCTTTCGTTGCTTCAAAAATCGGAGATCTTATTGGAAGTAAGGCAGCTGCAATAGGTGTAAAGGAAGCTGATGTTGTGGTTCGTGGTGTTGGTTCTGGAAGAGAACCAGCTGTTCGAGCATTTATGGCTCATGGTATAGAGATAACTTCTATCAAAGACGCTACTCCAGTTCCACACAATGGTCCAAAAGCTAAGAAGCCTAGAAGAGTTTAAAAAAGTTAAAATTTTTATAAAAATATGATATCAAAACCAAAGTTTAAAATTTGCAGAAGATTAGGTCCAGGAGTTTATGACAAATGTCAGACTTCTAAATTTACTCCTTCTACTGGAGCAAGAGGAAATACTCGCCCAAAAGCGTTGTCTGAATATGGCGCACAGCTTGTAGAAAAGCAAAAAACTAGACTTTCTTATGGTATTACTGAAAGACAGCTTTCAAACTATGTTAAAAAAGCTTCAAATGTAAAAGGTGCTGGAACAGTTGAAAAGTTCTATGAACAATTAGAATCTCGTCTTGATAACGTTATTTACAGAATGGGTCTCGGAAGCAGTCGACGTGCGACAAGACAAATGGTTTCTCATGGCCATTTTATTGTAAACGACAAAAGAGTGACTGTGCCTTCTTATGAAGTTAAAAAAGGAGATGTTATTAAGATTCGAGAAGGTTCAAAGGTAAGTAAATTATTTACTGATTTAGAGACAAAATTAAAGGACTATACGAATCCTTCCTGGGTATCTTTCGATGCAAAGAAATTAGAAGGTCATGTCTTGGATAAACCTAAAAATACAGAAACTTTCCTTGATTTAAACGCTGTGCTTGAATTCTACAGTCGTTAGTTTGAAATTAACTTTGTTTATTTATTATTAAAAGTAAAAAATTTTTATAAAAATATGCCTGACTATAAAATAATTATACCTTCCAAACCTAAAGCTGTTTTGGAAGAGGGAAATAAAGGAGTATTTGAAATAGATGGCTTGTATCCTGGATACGGTCATACACTTGGTAATTCTCTAAGAAGAATTATTCTTTCTTCATTGCCGGGTGCTAGTGTTACTTCTATTAAAATAGACGGCGTTACCCATGAATTTCAAACACTTGAAGGTGTAAAAGAAGATGTTATCGTAATGATTTTGAATATAAAGAAAGCTCGTTTCAAAATGATAACAGATGAACCTCAAACTGTTACTTTATCTTTAAAGGGGCCAAAGTCTGTTACTGCAGCTGATTTCAAAACTTCTGGACAAGTAGAAGTTTTGAATCCTGAACTTGTTATTGCAGAAGTCACAGGTAAAATTGATTTAAATATTGAACTTAAGTTAGAAAAGGGACTAGGATTTATCCCTAAAGAAATGATGCAAAAAGAAAAAGTAGAAATAGGCACTATTGCGGTAGATGCTATTTTTACCCCTATCCGACGTGTATCTTACGAAGTTGAAAACATGCGTGTTGGTGACAAGACAAACCATAACCGTCTTCGTATCTCAATAGAGACAGATGGTACTCTTTCACCTCGTGAAGCTCTTTCTCAATCAATCATGATTATGATAAATCAACTTAAAGCTATTGTTGATTTTAAAGAAGAGGTTGAAGAAGAAGTAGAAGCTCCAAAAAAGAAAATATCAATTGAAGAAAAGTCTTCAAAAGAAAAAGAAAATACTGAAAAAGAAGGAGATGACTTTACTGATGTATTAAAGACCCGTATTGATGGCCTTGATCTTTCTACTAGAACTTTGAATGCTCTTAACGCTGCAAACATCCGCACACTTGGTGGACTTGCTCGTAAGAAGAGAGAAGATCTTTTAGAAATAGAAGGAATAGGAGAAAAAGGAATAACTGAAATAAAAAAAGTTTTAGGTAAGTTCGGCCTTAATTTGAAAGAATAAGTTTAATATATATACCCAATGAGACACCACAATAACAAAAGAAAATTCGGAAGAAATAAAAATCAGCTTAATGCATTGTTGAATTCTTTAGCTTTAAACTTGATCGGTAAAGAAAAGATAAAGACTACTGAAGCAAAAGCAAAAGAAATTCGACCATTCGTAGAGAAGTTGGTTACAAAAGCGAAGAAAGATACTCTAGCAAATAGAAGAGTAGTTATTTCTAAGCTCTTGGGACACAACAAAGAAGTAAAGAAACTTTTTGAAGTACTCGCCCCAAAATACATAGACAGAAAAGGTGGATATACAAGAATTTTGAAATTAGGTGCTAGAAAGTCTGATAGTGCTGAGATGGTGTATATAGAATTTGTGTAATTAAGTAAAATGATTTAGTATAGAAAAATAAAAATAACATGAGCACAACAAATAAAAAAACAGAAGAAGTAGTGATAGATGCAACCGGTAAAACTCTCGGACGTGTAGCAAGTGCGATAGCTACATCACTCATGGGTAAAGACAGTGTTTCTTTTGAAAGAAACGTATACAGTGGCCGACCTGTGAAAGTAGTAAATGCTTCAAAAATACGTGTAACTAAAAAGAAATTAGAGGAAATTTTTCATACTAGATATTCTGGACATCCAGGTGGACTTCGTATCTTGAAAGGTAGTTTTACAGTAGAAAATAAAGGATACAGTGAATTAATAAAACTTGCAGTGTACCACATGCTTCCTGGAAATAAACTAAGAAGAGAAATGATGAAACACTTAGCGGTCACAGAATAAATTATAAGCAACTTTTAATAATTGAATGGAAAAAAATAAAACAAAAGAAGAATACTTTGAAGGAATAGGAAGAAGAAAGACTTCTACTGCTCGTGTACGTATCACACCAGCTACAAAGACTACACTGACTGTAAATGGTAAAGATGCAAAAGAGTATTTTCATACTGAAGATGAACGACGTCTTGTTCTTGATCCTATTGTAAAAGGATTAGCAGATTCTAAGGGCACTTTGAAATGGTCCGTAGAGGTCCATGTGACTGGTGGAGGAGCGCATTCTCAATCAGAAGCTGTAAGACAAGGACTTGCGAGAGCATTGCTCCTTACAGACATAGAACTACGAACTCCAATGAAAGCTCTCGGATTCTTGAAGCGTGATCCACGTGCAAAAGAACGCCGAAAAT
>JBBTSS010000020.1:0-11804 GCA_038064635.1 Patescibacteria group bacterium | reverse complement strand
TAAGTTACTAAAAACTCTTCACCTAAAAATATCAACAGATATGAACGCACAAAGAATGCTCGTAGCTAAGAGAGATGGTTTTATTGCCACTAGTAAATCCCCAGTTTCTGAAGTAAAACTCGTCGCGGAAGTTCTGTGCATGGATTACTTGTTTTGTATCTTTTCTAAAACCTTCAGGAAAGGTAGAAAAGATGAAGTCACACACTCACAACTTTATGTCTTCAGCCTTCGGGCTATGAGGGTAAAACTTTTTGATGAACAGTACATGCAAAAGAAAGGGTTTAAAGTTTCTCCTGGCAAAGAGCTTGTTTCTCTCCAGGTTGAAACTACGGCAAAAGGATTTAAAGTCTTGGCGAAAGCTTGGACTGACAAGATCTACGCTCTGGAACATGATATAATTTGAATTATTTGACAAAATCCCTATTTATGGTAGTTTTGTTATAGATTAATTCTTTCCATTGCCCAATCTCTTCTGGGAAAAGACCTAGTCTTTATAATTTCACCCATTTTTTTCTTCACACTTTCAAATCTTTAAGGATTATGAAAATTAGTAATGATGCCACCCTTGCCACAAAAAAGGACAATTTTGTCAAAAGAATTCACCAGCAAGGAAAGTCCCGCCTCGATCTCGTAGATCAAACTTTCTCTGATGGAGTACTTTTTGCCGCCTTTACGAAAACGGTTAAAGAAAATGGAGGAGAAAGCAAGTATTCTGTTTTGTATTGTTTCAGAACCACTGCTACGGAAATCAATTTGTACAACCAAAAGTTCCTTGGCGAAAAATTTGAAAACCTCCACAAGCAAATTACCGGGATTCAAAACATCAGACCCGCGAAACGTGGACTTCGTGTTTTCTGCAAAACTAAAAGAGGAGAAGGCCAGGCGATGACCTACCGCACTGTTTAGTAAGTAGCAATTTTTGCTTTAGATATTTTAGCCCTACCACGTATCACATACGGGGTAGGGCTTTTTATTTGACAAAATGTTGTGTTTTGATATGGTTTTGGGGAAATAAAAAAATTCTTTCACAATACCTAAAAATGAATTATCATGACACAAAAAGAAATTTTGCGGCTAAGAGTAGATAATTTTTTGGCTATTAAAAGTAAAAAGTTTTCTTTTACAAAAATAGTGCAAGCATATTATCAGGGAGTGATGTTTGTGCTTCTGGTAAAGAAGGTGTATTTACCAGAAGGCAAAAAAGCTTATTACAGTCAAATTCACGTAATGTTTTCAAGGTTTGATGCAATAGTTATTTACAATGAGATGTTTTCGAATACAAAACTAGGTTTTGATGACAGATCGTGTCATTTGTCTGATATAAAAAGGATATACATGGATAATGGTTATGCAAAGTTAGTGTGCCAAACGGTAAGTGGCCCAACTAAGCTTGTTGATTTTAAAATGGTTTAAAGTCATTCTTCGTCATTTTTTCACCGTTAAATCTTTAAAAGATGAACCCGCAACAGTTTTCACTCGAGCAAAAAAAAGATGCGTATATTCTGAAGTACAACAAAGATCCTCGCAATCACATTGAGCAAATAGATTATTATTTCTTCGGTGATGAAATTCTAGTCGTTGTTTTTAAAAGGGAAGACTCCCGAAATTCAAAAGGTAGTGAGCATTCTTTGATTGTATTGTTTAGGAAAAGTGGGCATAAGGTATTAAAAGAGTTTACTTTTTTCTACACAAAACACAGGAAAGCTTATATCTCTGATAAAGATAGAGTTTGTAATATAATTTCAGTTAAGAGAGACGCAAGTGATTTTTTGGTAACTCTTGCTATGCAAAAAGGGAAGCCTAAATTCTTGAGATTTAAATAGGTTATTTTAAGGTAAATTGAGCCTTGCTACGTTGCAATACACGTAGCAAGGCTTTTTATTTGACAAAATATGGATATAATGCTATTCTTTAAGAATCATTCTCAATCTTATTTAACGAGACTGACGATTGTGGAAATCATCTATGACTTTGGTGTCTGGAGATAGATATCCATGACACAAAGAAATATATGATGAAAACACGCAGTTTTGCGCGTGGAGCTTCGGCTTCTACTCGCACATCTTCTAGCAGTTCTGCTGGAAGTCCTAGAAAATCTTTTTCTAGAGGTGCCGCCCCGACAGGAGCGAGACCAGCTTATAAAGGAGGAGGCTCTGCTCATGCAGCTAGTTTTTCTCGTGGCTCAAAACCAAGTTTTGGAAGTCGACCTAGTTTCGGGGGAGGAAATTCTTTCCGAGGAGGAAGAGGAGCTTTTAATAAACGTCCAAGTAAAAGAGGACGAAGTTTTGGTGAGACTATAGATTATTCTCGTTTCATACAAAAAGCAGTACACATAGAAGAAAAGCCTTACATAGCAAAACATACTTTTGCAGATTTTCCTTTTGAAGCACAGCTTCATAAAAATATTGAAAAGAAAGGATATTCAAATCCTCGACCTATTCAAGATCAAGCTATTCCTTCAGTACTCGAAGGTAAAGATGTTTTTGGTATGGCAAATACAGGTACAGGTAAAACTGCAGCATTTCTATTGCCACTTATCAGTAAAGTGATGAAAGACAAAACACAAAAAGTTTTAGTACTTGCTCCTACTCGTGAACTCGCTATTCAAATAGAAGAAGAGCTTCGCTCACTAGCGACTGGTTCAGGATTCTTTGGGGTGTGTGTTGTCGGAGGAATGCCTATAAACAAACAAATCGATGAGATAAAGAGAGGAGTATCTTTTGTTATCGGAACTCCAGGACGTGTGACTGACCTCATAAAGAGAAAAGTTTTAGACTTAGCTCCATATAAATATGTAGTCCTTGATGAAGCAGACAGAATGCTAGATATGGGATTTCGTGATGATATGGTTTTTATTTTAGGAAAAACTTCTGCTGACAGACAAACTTTATTTTTCTCAGCAACCCTTTCTCCTGAAATAAAAAGACTTACTAGTGAATTCTTGAAAGACCCAGTATTTATATCTGTGGTTAAAGGTGAAACAGCAAAGAACATAGAAGCAAATGTTGTCCGTGCAAAAAAGGAAGAAAAACTTGATAAGCTTCATGAAATTTTGAAAACAGAAGGGACTGAAAAAGTACTTATTTTCCGAGAGATGAAACATGCAGTAGATGATCTTGCAAAAGAACTTTCTAGACTTGGATTTAAAGTCGGAGGTATTCACGGAGACAAACGTAGTCGTGAACGTATTCGTACTTTAGATTCATTTAAGAACGATCAGATCACTATTCTTATAGCGACTGACGTCGCTGCTCGAGGACTTGATATACCTGATGTAACTCATGTTATCAATTATGATGTGCCGCAGACGTATGATACGTATGTGCACCGTATAGGCCGTACCGGCCGTGCAGGTAAGAAGGGAACAGCGCTTACTTTTGTTCCAGCCTAATAGATAAAAAATATATAACAAACAAAAAGTATTGAGGATTACCCTCAATACTTTTTGTTTGTTGATTTAGAATGCTCTGTGGATAGTTTATTATTTTAAGGGTGGTACAATATCCTCATGATACAAATTAAAAGGTTTCTTATATTATTAGTCCCGATTGCAATAGTGGTCGGAATGTTTTTGTCGTCAAATCCTGCTAGTGCTACATTTGTACCTTTTGTTACTACTTGGAAAACAAATAATCCAGGTACTTCAAATAGTACTTCTGTTACTATACCTACGATAGGTAGTGGTTATAATTATGATGTAGACTGGGATGCAGATGGTATTTTTGATCAATTTGGTCTAACCGGAAGTGTGACCCATGACTATGGTACTGCTGGAACATACTTTATTACTATTCAAGGAGATTTCCCAAGAATATATTTCAACAACGGAGGAGATGCACAAAAATTACTTTCAGTAGATCAGTGGGGAGATGTTGCTTGGGAGAGCATGGGATATGCTTTTGCAGGTTGTTCTAATCTGAAAATTTTAGCTACGGACGCCCCAATACTGTCAAATGTAACTGATATGTATAGTATGTTTTATGGTGCATCTACATTGAATCAAGACATCTCATCATGGGATGTTTCTACTGTTACAGACATGTCTCACATGTTTGCTCATGCGACATCTTTTAATAAACCTTTAAATGCGTGGAACGTTGGTAGTGTTACAGATATGTCTTCTATGTTTTACGATGCTAGTGCTTTTAATCAAGATCTTTCATCTTGGAATGTTATTAGCGTTACAAATATGGATAGCATGTTTAGAGACAATACTGTCTTCAATCAACCAATAGGTTCTTGGAATGTATCAAATGTAACAACTACAAGTAGTATGTTTTATAATGCTACTTCTTTTAATCAAGACCTGTCTTCATGGACTATCGGTAGTCTTTTAGATATGTCTTGGATGTTTGCTCATGCTGACGCTTTCAATCAACCTCTAAACTCTTGGAGTGTTGGTACTGTGACAAATATGTCTTTTGTGTTTTATGATGCCGGTGTTTTTAATCAAGATCTTTCTTCTTGGAGCGTTGGTAATGTGACAAACATGTCTAATATGTTTAATAACGCATCTATGTTTAATCAAGACCTTTCAGCATGGAATGTAGGAAATGTATCAAACATGAATAGCATGTTTAAAAATGCTACTTCATTCAATCAAAATCTTTCAGCCTGGAATGTCTCAAATTTAACAAGTGCTACTGATATGTTTTCTGGTGTAACTCTTTCTACTCCAAACTATGATGCTATGCTTGCTGCTTGGTCAATACTTACACTCCAAAATAATGTTCCTTTCAGTGGAGGAAACAGTAAGTACTGTGCATCTGCTGTTGAGAGAGCAAGTATCATAAGTACTTTCAATTGGACTATTACTGATGGTGGATCATGTAATTCATTTACTACTACTTGGAAGACCGATAATGCAGGTACTTCAAATAGTACTTCTATTACTATTCCAACAACCGGTG
The DNA here is from genome assembly GCA_038064635.1 of Patescibacteria group bacterium. Classification (GTDB taxonomy): domain Bacteria; phylum Patescibacteriota; class Minisyncoccia; order Phycocordibacterales; family UBA9973; genus UBA9973. Next base: position 6,894 of record JBBTSS010000020.1, on the reverse strand, counting down.
GTGGATATGAGTATGACGTAGACTGGAATAACGATGGAACGTATGACGAGTTTGGAATCACAGGTGACGTGACTCATGATTATGGAGTAGCGGGTACTTATACTATTCGTATACAAGGACTTTTCCCAAGAATATTTTTTAATCATGACGGTGACAGACAAAAAATTCTTTCAGTGGATGCGTGGGGAGAGATGGTTTGGGTAAGCATGGAATCTGCTTTTGCTGGTGCTTCTAACCTTACTATTGCAGCGACCGATGTTCCTAACTTATCAAATGTGACTGATCTTAGTAGTATGTTTTACGATGCTCCTTTAGTGAATTCTCCAATGAATTCTTGGGATGTGTCACATGTTACAAACATGGACTCTATGTTTAATGGAGTAACTGCTTTCAACCAACCCCTAAACTCTTGGAACGTTGCTAACGTTACAAATATGGCAGGTATGTTTTTGAATGCTGGTGCTTTTAATCAAGATATCTCTTCTTGGCATGTAGACAATGTTACAAATATGGCACACATGTTTTCAGGAGCAGCTGCTTTCAATCAACCATTAAACTCTTGGAACGTGGCAAGTGTAACAAATATGCAAGGTATGTTTACTGGTGCAGTTATCTTTAACCAAGACCTAGCAGGATGGGACGTGTCTCATGTGACAGATATGTCAATTATGTTTGGAGGAGCAGTTTCTTTTAATCAAGATATTTCATCTTGGAAAGTTAGTAATGTGACAGACATGTCTATTATGTTCTCAAGTGCTACTTCTTTTAACCAACCTATTGGTTCATGGGATGTTTCTAGTGTGACAAATATGCGAAATATGTTTTACGAAGCTACTTCTTTTAATCAAGTTTTAGGTTCTTGGCATGTAGACAATGTTACAAATATGCATTACATGTTCTTTAGAGCGTCTTCTTTCGATCAAGACATTTCTTCTTGGAACGTAGCAAATGTAACAGATATGGGTTATATGTTTGCTGAAGCTGTGGCTTTCAATCAACCACTTGATTCTTGGAATACTGTAAGTGTTACAAATATGACACACATGTTTGAGAATGATCCTATTTTCAATCAACCACTTGGTTCATGGAACGTAGGTAGTGTTACAAATATGGAATCTATGTTTAATGGTGATGTTGCTTTCAATCAACCACTAAACTCTTGGAGTCCTGGTAATGTTATATATATGGCAACAATGTTTCAAGGTGCATCTTCTTTCAACCAACCTCTGAACTTATGGAATGTTGGCAATGTTACTGATATGTCTGGTATGTTTTTGGGTGCTGTGTCTTTTGATCAAAATATTGGATCATGGAACGTTGTAAATTTGAAAAAAGCATCATGGATGTTTGCTGATGTTACTCTTTCTACGAAAAATTATGACGCACTTCTCATAGGCTGGTCTACACTAGCACTTAAGCCTAATGTAACCTTCAGTGGAGGAAATAGTAGATACTGTATAGCTGCTGCTCAAAGAGCACATATCATAAATACATATACTTGGAATATAACTGATGCTGGATGGTATGACTGTACCGTGTTTATAACTACTTGGAATACCAGTAATATGAGTATGGGTTCTTCTGGTGCTACATTTATTACTATCCCTACAACTGGTGCTGGATACAACTACAACGTAGACTGGAACAACGATGGAACTTATGACCAATTTGGAATTACTGGAAGCGCTACACACAACTATGGAGTTCCTGGAGTGTATACAATACGCATACAAGGAATGTTCCCTCGAATTTCCTTTAATAACGGAGGAGATAGACTTAAAATTCTTTCCGTTGATCAATGGGGATTCAATGTATGGGATACTATGAACTTTGCATTTGCTGGTTGTTCAAACTTAACTGTTCCAGCTATTGATGCTCCAGATCTGTCTAATGTAATAAATACAAGTGGTATGTTTTTGAATGCTAGTTCAATGAATTCTTCACTTTCAAAGTGGGATGTTTCAAATGTGCAGAATATGACATATATGTTCCGTTATGCTACTTCGTTTAATCAAAACCTTTCAACTTGGAATGTTTCAAATGTAAAAAGTGCCGCACTTATGTTTGGTAATATGGCCCTTTCTAGACCAAATTATGATGCTCTACTTATCGGCTGGTCAGGACTTACATTGCAAAACAATGTGATTTTTAGTGGAGGAAACAGTAAGTACTGTAATGCTGCGATGCAAAGAGCAAGTATTATAAGTATCTTTAATTGGACCATTACTGACGGAGGATTTGATTGTTCTAACTAATCTTCAAAATAAATAGTTTGTATTAAAAAATAATAATACAAAAATAAAAACCGACATTATGTCGGTTTTTATTTTTGTGTAGAAGTATTAAGCTTTTATAAGCCCAGCTTTTAGAAGGGTAGAGTAAGCACCATTTTTCTTGATGGTCTTTAATCCTCTTGCAGATACTTGAATAGCTACAGTCTTGCCTAATTCAGGTACGAACACTCTTTTCTTTTGAAGATTTAAGTGTTTTCGTACTTTACCAGTAGGGTTAAATTTTGTAGCACGAGTACGGTTTGAGTATCCGCCACCCACTACTGAAGTCTTTTTAGTTATCACACATGTTTTCGCCATAGTTTTTTCATGCTATCATAGAATCTATATGAACGCAATAGATGGAATTTTTTATGTAGCGATACTTATCATGTCTGTGGTTATTCACGAAGTCTCTCACGGTTTTATGGCACTTTATTATGGTGATAATACAGCAAAAGACTCTGGAAGGCTTACTATCAACCCTCTCGTTCATTTAGACATATTCGGTTCCGTTTTGTTACCAGCTTTCCTCTACTTTACGACAGGTTTTGCTTTTGGTTGGGCAAAACCAGTACCTTATAATCCAGATAATTTACGAGACAGGAAATGGGGGAGTATTTGGGTAGCTGCTGCTGGGGTTTTAGCAAATCTTTTTATTGCAGTATTATTTGGTCTTATTTTGCGTTTTGCTTTTGGTTATGATGTACCTGAAAAATTTGTGCTTATTATGTCTTCAATAGTTTTTATTAATCTTGCATTAGCTTTATTCAATCTGGTTCCTATACCACCTCTTGATGGCTCAAAGATACTTTTTAACCTATTACCATTTCGTTTTTATAAGATAGTTTCTTTTGTAGAGCAATACGCTTTGGTCTTTTTAGTGGTATTTATAGTATTCTTCTCAGACTTTTTATCTATCCCACTTTTATTTTTATTTAAGCTTATTACTGGCTTACAATAATAACCTTGTTTCATAAATTTGCATTTTTTCTATACTTGTAGTAGATTATCTCTGTGTCCCTTTAAGAGTCTTAGGACTCTTTTATCTTATTTATTACCAAGGGTCCAAAAATTTAATGCCAACAATAAATCAATTAGTAAAAAGAAGTAGAGTAAATGTACGCCGCAAGTCAAAGACTGTGGCTCTTGCACGTAGTTTTAATACCCTAAAGAACAAGCCAGTATTTAATGCTTCTCCTTTCAAGAGAGGTGTGTGTACAAAGGTGACTACAACAACTCCAAAGAAACCTAACTCAGCTCTCCGAAAGATTGCTCGTGTTCGTCTTACAAACGGTATGGAAGTTACAGCTTATATTCCGGGTGAAGGACACAATTTACAAGAACACTCAGTGGTTATGCTTCGTGGAGGTCGTGTGAAAGACCTTATCGGAGTTCGATATCACATCGTTCGTGGTGTTCTAGATACTCAAGGAGTTGAAAAGAGAAGACAAGGACGATCACTTTATGGAAACAAGAAACCTAAGGCTGGAGATAAAAAGAAATAAAATAATTTTTAAATAATATGAGAAGAAAAGTAAAAAATCGAAATATCGTAGCTCCTGACTTTAATTACAACTCTGTAAAGTTAGAGAAGTTTATAAACTATGTGATGTGGTCTGGAAAGAAGGAAACTTCAAGAAAGATAGTTTATCAAGCTTTTGATGTAATCAAAGAAAAGACAGGTAACCCTAATCCGCTTGAAGTTTTTGATCTTGCTATGAAAAATGCAGGACCTCTTACTGAAGTACGTTCAAAGAGAATCGGAGGTGCAAACTACCAGGTTCCTCGAGAAGTTCGTCCTGAGAGAAGACTTGCTTTAGCTATGAGATGGATCCGCGACGCAGCTAGAAGTAAAAAGGGAAGTCCTATGCATATCAAACTCGCTGATGAATTAATAGCAGCTTCAAAAAACGAAGGAGTAGCTATCAAGAAGAAAGAAGATACTCACAAGATGGCAGACGCAAACAAAGCTTTCGCTCACTTCGCTTGGTAAGACTAAATTAATATATTAAACAAAAAGTCCTCGAATACGAGGGCTTTTTGTTTGTGTTTTGTATATAATAAAAACATGCCAATGGACATGCCACCAAGTGCACCAAATACAGAACCCTGGAAACCACAAATTTCTCATACTTATGTAAAACCCGAGAAAAGAAAAAGAGACGATGAATTTGATTTATCTGTAAATTTTACTACTGAAGGGGGAGGAGTGCCACCAGAGCTGGGAGACACAATGGAACAAGACTCTATACCTATCGGAAACTATATTACAAAAGACGGAAATTTTAGATATTATCATAATCCGAAAAGTGGGCAAGAGACAAAGATTGGAGATGTTAAAGTAGATTATTCACTCGGAGCCACCAAGTGCCCGTATCTTGATCTTGAAGAAATTAAAGAAAAAACGGTTACTCCTATTAGTTTAGGAGAGACTGATTTTTTTACTAACTATATAAATGCTGGATTACCTACTGATACTGTCATTACAGACGAGGTTACTGGGAATAGGTACTATAACTTCAGAGAATATAATCCTGCCATTTCTGGGGTAGGGTATGAGGGTGAAAAACATTTTAATATTCAGAGATTTCTAATAGACCCTCACTATCGATTTTTTAAAATTAAAAAAGATGAAGCGAGAGTAAACACCCTGCACGATATTTATCGATATTTTTTGTATCAAGAAAAAGGAGACAGAGAGAAAGCATGGGAGGAAGCAAATAAGTTTATGATAGAAAATGTAGATCCCCTTATAGAAAGTAAATACGCAGAATGGGCTAATGAAAATTATCAAGCCTTGAATATTATGGATTTTTCTGACCCAGAATATTTTATAGGAAGTTTTAACGTTTATGATATACAAGGAAGGACTACGTTGCCCGACCATATACTTCAATACAATCGTCGTATATTTGGGAAAGGTTACGAAGGTAGACCTTTTAGTAGGATAGAGTTAGTTGATGCGCTTACAGATTATAATATTAATTTCAGAAAAAAGAGTCCTGGTGAGGCAAAGAGGATTGCCGAAGAGTCTGTGAATAATGCCGAAGAAAGATACCGCAAATTAGAAGAGGAAGTTCGAAATAGACCCCTTTCAGATTTTCAAGTCATAAGAGAGCCAGAATTTCCAGTCGGTTTTGAGAATTGGGGGCCGGGTGAACAGGACGAGTGGAAAAATAATAATACTGAAAAACTCGGAGAGTTTGTTTATTCTTTTACTGAAGAAGACCGTGAGCGTGAACTTAGAGATTTAAGAAACTTCCGTTTCGCAGACGAGTAAGGTTGCCTACTTAAAAACAATAGAATTTTAGAGAAGAAGTTGTATGTAAAATATCAGACGCAAACAAAGCTTTTGCTCACTTCGCTTGGTAATCAATATTTTAAATATTAAAAAAAGCCCCCATACGGGGGCTTTTGATTTTTATAGAGATTAATGTAGTATGAAGTTGAAATTAAAGTTTTTTGTTCACCACAAATCTAAAAATCATGAATAAAGTCGTAGTTGATCTATTTGCGAATGGGTACTTCTCTGTACCAATTTCAGAAGAACTAACAGCCAAAATTAATAGGTTGTCCGGTCTTTGGAATAAGTTTTACGGGCAGACTTTTGTTGAAAAAGAGAAGCATTTTTTCTCAAATGCTGGTGGGTATGAATACAGACCACCAAATTCTTTGGATCACAAAGAAACGTTTCACTTGTCTTTGATGTACGAATTACCAGAAGGTGCTACGAACGTAGATGTGGAATTTGTAACATTCGGTAAAAAAGTTATTCAGGAATTGCTCGATGTTGTAAAATTTGTCGCGGATACCACAAGTGCTGCAACAAAAACTGACATTACCGATTTGGTAGCAGATTCTATTTCTAAGTGGACTATGCGTTTTCTACATTATTTTCCGGTACAAGGGAAAGTGGATTTGTTAGCAGCCCCACACATCGATAAGGGTATGTTGACCGTTCATTTGACAGAAAGCACTCACGGATTTCAAGCTTTGTGGCAAGAAGAATGGCAAGATGTTCCTGGTGTTCCCGGGTTTGTTTTTGGCTATGCAGGAATGCTTGGTCAATATCATACCAAATGTGGTATTCCTGCTTTATGTCATCAGGTTGTTGCTTCGCCCGAAAGCATGATGCAAGGTAGAACTTCTATTGTTCTGTTTGTAGATGCTGGAGAAGTACGTTATGACAAAGGTTATTATGGATCATCTCAGGAAGTTTTCCCTGCAGGAGAAAACTATGCGATGCCTTTTGAAGCTTTTGAACAGTTTTTCATTCCAGCAGAAGAAGCTGTTTTGTGATTTTTAGGAGGAAGCATCTTAGTGAAGTGAGTGTGGCTTTTTAAAAGTCACACTCTTTTTTCTTTTAAGTAGTGTTTGCAAAAAGTGGATTTGTAATGTATATTGTGAAAAGCGCACAAAGCGCTTTTTTGTTACTTAAATTGAGGTTTTAATTATAAATTTATTATTAGTTATTAAATAAAATATATGGAAAGAGATTATCCACTAGAGAAAGTTAGAAATTTTGGAATTATTGCGCACATTGATGCTGGTAAAACTACCACTACTGAGCGTGTGCTTTTTTATACAGGTGTGTCACATAAGATCGGTGAAGTTCACGATG
>JBBTSS010000019.1:0-2663 GCA_038064635.1 Patescibacteria group bacterium | reverse complement strand
GAATCGGTCGAGCTTTAGCTTGGCCATTCAAAAAAAAGTCTAAACCTGCTCTCGAGCAGTAAAGACAACCCCATAGTTGCGGGGTCTACAAATTGCGACATGTGTTCAAGTGAACACAAAGTTCTTTAGTTTTTTACAGTTTTTACAAAACTGTATGTGAGATGTAGATCTTCTCTTGATGAAATATCACGAAGATTGGTGCGACAAAAGAGTCCACACGCTCATATGAAATATGGATCAAAAGCCTTTCTACTACGGTAGGAAGGCTTTTTTTATTGCCCGCAGCGTAGGCTTATGGGCGAGGCATTTTTTATAATTTATAAAAAGGGTATAATTTGAATAAACGAAAGTGATTATTAATTAACTTTTAAAATATATGGTGGATGTAAATTATGTGGCGATAGTGGTGTGTGCAGTGCTTTCGATGGTCATCGGTAGTGTGTGGTATGGTCCGATGTTTGGCAAGAAGTGGATGGAGATAACAGGTGCAGACAAGTATGATCTAGCAAAAAGAAAAGAAATGCAGAAAAAAGCGATGCCACTTTATGGTATACAATTTGTGCTTTCTCTAATTCAAGCATATATATTTGCTCAATACATAGTCATAGGTAGTCTCATCGATATTTCAGGAGTACTCAATGGTTTCTTGGTTTGGTTGGCATTTATTATGCCGACAGTAGCAGGAAGCTCTATGTGGAACAATAATTCTAATAAAATAAAATGGGCACAGTTTGGTATACAAGCAGGATATCAGCTTGTATTGTTGTTAGTATTTGGTGCTATACTTTTTGCTTGGTAGTAATTTCTAAAAACATTTATTAACTAAATAAAATATATTATGAGAATCATTGAACAGATAAAACTTGATTATGATGATGTCTTGCTTCGCCCAAAGAGAAGCACTCTTAATTCTAGAAAAGAAGTAAACCTCGAGCGTACTTTTAAATTTTATCATTCACCAAAAGTCTGGACTGGTATACCTATCATGACTGCAAACATGGCAACTTGTGGCACTTTTGAAATGGCGCGTGTACTCGCTCCGTATAAGATGATAACCACTTTTCATAAATATTATACAGTGGAGGATTATAAAAAGTTTTTCTCTGGTAAAAACGCTTTCAAAAATCCTGACTACATAGTTTACACTATGGGCATCCGTCCGGAAGATATGAAAAAATTAAAAGATATGCAGAAAATGAAACTGATGGATAACTTTTCTTTTATTTGTATCGACATACCAAATGGATACGTGGATAGACTTCTAAAGGTTGTAGCGGAAATGCGTAAAAACTTCCCAAAGCATATCATCATAGCAGGGAATGTAGTGACCAATGAAATATCCGAAGAGCTCATATTGCAAGGTGCAGATATAGTAAAGGTAGGTATTGGACCCGGGTCTGCTTGTACGACTCGTCGTATGACAGGAGTGGGGTATCCACAGCTCTCCGCGGTCATAGAATGCTCTGATGCAGTACATGGAATATCAAATGATCAAGGTTGTGGACATGTGATAGCAGACGGTGGTCAGAGATTTCCTTCTTGTGTCGCAAAAGCATTTTGTGCTGGAGCAGACTTCAATATGTTCGGATCTATGTTTTCTGGTTTTGAACAAAGTGGGGGAGAGACTGTCGAGAAAGATGGAAAGAAATACAAAGAATACTTTGGCTCTTCTTCAAATCATGCTATGACAGAATACTATGGTAAGAAAGAAGCTCATAGGGCGTCCGAAGGTAGATATGCTTTGATACCGTACAAAGGTGACATCAATATTTTCTTGCAAGATTTGCTCGGTAGTCTGCGTAGTACGGGGACTTATATAGGAGCTAGAAATATGAAAGAATTCCCAAGAAGAGCTACTTTTGTGCGAGTAAACAGACAGCTCACTACTTATCTAGAAGCTTTTGATCAAGGAAAATAAAATATTAATTTACTATTTTATTTTTATCCATTTTCCAAACACCGTTTTCTTTGATTATTTCAGCTTCTAGTTTCTTTGTTCCTTTATTAGCAGTTACTAAGGCTTTGTCACCTGTGATTGTTTCTTTTATATTTGTGATTTCTTCAGTTGGAAAAAGGAATGCCTGAGCAAAACCAAAGTAAGCTTTCTTCTTTTCATCATTTGCATTTTTAAACTGACTTTCATTTTCAGCTATTTCTCTTTGAGAGTCGTATTTCTTGCTCACAGATGACATTTCTTCAAAAGATTTTGCGTTATACATTTCTGTATTTCTTCTTAAGAAAACTTCTTTTGGAGACAAGCTACCCATGTTTTCTGAGAGTGTTCCAAAGAGAGATTTTGAGTCAGAGTTTTTTTCTTCTGGATTTGAAGACAATCCATCGTTAGAAGATTTTTGAGTACTTTTATAATACACAACTCCACCTGCACCTAAGGCTAATATTGCTATGATACTTACGACTAACATGATAGAACCTTTGTTTGTTTTCATGAATATATTATAACACCACAAAGTAAAAGTCCCCAACAGAGGGGATTTGGTTTTTTGTGGTCACCCATAATTTTCTACTGAAAATTTGCGCGACCCCGCCTCCCGCCGTCGCGGTCCGGCTTCCACAAATTAAAAAACTGTCGTTTAGGACAGTTTTTTAATTTGTGGACCCTACAGGACTCGAACCTGCCACCTCCTCATTGCAAATGAGGCGCT
>JBBTSS010000018.1:0-25248 GCA_038064635.1 Patescibacteria group bacterium | reverse complement strand
CAGAAAAAATATTTGGTGTCTGCGCCATTTTGTGCAAACCAACACTTCCGACATTCCCACAACCTATAACAAGTATTTTAGACATATATTATTCAAAAATTTAAACTAAATAATACTGTAACTATATCAAAAATGTAATAAATAACAATAAAAAAAGGCCGCTACGTATACACGCAGCAGCCTTTCGATGATTTGAAAAATTTCAATTACAAGGTAGGACCATAGCCCCAACTAACTCCTCCAGCCCAAAATGCAATCCACAAGCAACATAAAACAAAAATTACACGGGCGGCACCAGTTCCGTTTTTAAGTTCTGGTACCACACCAAAAATAACAGGGAAAGCCATAAAACATAACAGTACTTTTCTTGCATTTTGGTCCCCTTCTTGCCACGCATTGGTAAAAATAACGGTCCAAAAAATTAAAAGTAATGATCCTACTGCAAGGACCCCACTAAAGAATACAAGCAAGTTCCTTTTGGTTAGGAGTTTGGCGATTTGTTTGTTCAACATGATCAGAATTTTTTAAAGTGAAAGTGAATTTTAGTTTGCCTTGATTGTACCGAAGTATTCTTCGATACCAATCCATTTTTTTTCAGTATTCGAACCTGAAAAGGAACGAACTTTTGAAAATGAATCCGGCATATTAAGCGTTTTTCCTTTTAATGCGAAAGCGTCAATCCAAAGTTGAACTTTGTTTGATTCTCTTACATTTTTTTGGATTAATTTTTCCACAATTTCTGCGGATGCTCCAGTGTAAAGAGTCCCTCTTCTATCAAATCCATAATCGGGTTTGACGCCAGGAGGAACTGACACAATACGACAACTCCAGCTGACGCGGTATTGTGTAACATTATCCTCATTGCTAAAGATCTTAACAATGACACTTGGATTAAGGACAATACTACTATCACCCTCGCTGCATTTTTCTTTCAATTTATCTCCGACTAAATTAGCAAAAGTATTTGCGCTTGAGTGCGCCACAGTTGCATTCGGTGAAGTAAATTCGAGTTCATACAAGTCACCTGTAACGGTGAGTTCTTCAGGCATTTCCTGAGCGAAAATGGAAGAAGAAACAAAAAACAAAACGAGGACTGCAAAGAAATTTTTCATATTTTTGTTGTTGAAAAGATTTAAGATGTGAATGAGACTGCTTGGCATAATTCCAAAAATTACACCGAATAGTCTCAACACATCAATCTAAAACAACATATCTGACGAGGTACTTATCTCACCTAACAGTATACCATAAATAAGCATAAAAGTCAATGTCACTTTTATAGATTTTTCTATAAAAAAGCTATATATTTAAAGGGTGAAAATAGATAAAAAGATAATAGTAAATAAATTTGGTGGCGGAATATTAAAAAAGGAATTAATTCCTTTTATGGAAAAACGCATAAAAGAACAATTAAAAGGAGGATATTCCCCTGTCGTAGTAGTGTCTGCTCTTCCTGGGGTTACTGATGAGCTTATTGCTATATCAAACACACTAAAAATAAACAAAAACTACAAACCTCTACTCGACAAACTAAAAGAAAAACACACACAAACTCTGATAGACATAAACCTGTCTCAAGAAAACAGAATCAAAGCCACCACTCTACTCATAAAAACTTTTGGTGAATTAGAAAAATCACTTAGCGCACCACTTGGCGACCAGGTCGCCAAGTGGGAGGATAAGGTTATTGGTTATGGTGAGAAACTTTCTGCAAATTTATTTTCTGTATATTTAGAAAATCTAAATATTTCTTCTCAAGTTTACTACGCAGAAGAATTAGGTATACTGACTGACGACAATTTCAAAAATGCAAACATCCTATATTCTCAATCAGAAAAAAACATCCAGAAAAAATTTGCACAAGTGTCAAGGACTCCCCTTGACACTGTAACTGTAATACCCGGATTTACTGGGATTACAAAAAATGGCGACACCACCACCCTCGGCCGTGGAGGTACAGACACCACTGCATGTTTCATAGGAGCAGCTCTTCGAGCAAACAAAGTCGTACTTTGGAAAGATGTGGATGGAGTAATGTCTGCAAATCCTAAAATAGTTAAGTCTGCAAAAACCGTGCCATTTGTTAGCTATCAGGAAGCAGAAGAAGCTGGAAAGATAATTCATGATAAAGCTATCCAGTATGTAAAAATGCACGATACTCCTATCGAGATAGCATCCCTCGTAGATCCAAAACAAAAGACGATAGTGGGAAAAGCCAAGAAACTGAAACACGGCACCAAGATAGTGAGTTATAAAAAAGACTTAGTACTCTTCACCATCTCTGACGAAAGCAAGAAAGAAAATGGTTTACTTGCCATAAGTAGTAATGCTTTTTTCAAACACAAAGTAGACATCATCCTCATCAGCAATACTCAATACAGTATCCAAATAGTAGCGGACAATACGAATGGAAAAGCAGATGAAGTGTACGAAGAAATTAATAAAAAAGTAAAAGAAGTAGAGATGCATCCGGTATCTATGATCTACCTGATTGGAAGCTTTGATGTGTACGATGTAAATGACTTCAATGCAATGCTCATAAAAATGAAAGCCGACCTTGAGATAAGTGCCTTCCTATATAAAAATTGCACCAGACTGGAAGCTATAATCAAAGAACAGAATATAGATAAGATTATAAATGCATTACATAAAAAATTTATTAAATAATATGAAAAAATTCAAAGTAGGAGTATTGGGAGCTACGGGTATGGTAGGGCAAAATTATATAAGACTACTCGAAAATCATCCTTGGTTTGATGTGGTCTACGTGGCAGCATCCGCAAACTCTGCTGGAGTAAGTTACGCTGAGTCCGTAAAAGGACGATGGCAGATGCACTCACCTATTCCTCCAAATGTTTCAGGGCTCATAGTGGAAGACGTCTCAAACATAGACAAAGCAAAAGAAGTCTGCGACTTTGTATTTTCTGCTTTTGAAATGCCTGACAAAGAACTCGTAAAAGAAACAGAAAAGAAATACGCCGAAGCAGGACTACCAGTAGTATCAAATGCATCAGCAAATAGATGGACAGAAGACGTACCCATGCTTCTTCCGGAAATAAATGCTGACCACGCAGAAATGATAAAAATCCAACAAGTAAACCATGGCTGGGAAAAAGGATTTATTGCAGTGAAGCCTAACTGTTCTATTCAAAGTTATCTCACTCCTATATATGCTCTAGAACAAGCAGGATACGAAATAGAAAAAATAATGATCACCACGATGCAAGCCGTTTCTGGTGCAGGATACCCGGGTGTACCAAGCCTCGACATGATTGATAACATTGTTCCCTTCATAGGTGGTGAAGAAGAAAAAACAGAAAAAGAACCTTTGAAGATATTAGGAAAAGTGGTTGATGGAAAATTCGTAAATAGAGAAGGACTTAAAATCTCTGCTACTTGTACCCGTGTACCGGTCACCGACGGACATACAGCATCTGTAAATATATTATTTAAAGACAAAAAACCAAGTAAGGAAGAAATACTAACTATTTGGAAAAATTTCAAAAGTGTTCCACAAGAACTCGAACTACCTTTTGCCCCAATACAAGCAATACACTATACAGAAGAAGAAAATAGACCTCAGCCAAAGAAAGACCGCGATGCTGACAAAGGCATGGCTGTGACCGTCGGCCGACTTCGCGACTGCAACGTATTCGACTATAAATTCGTAGCGCTATCCCACAACACCGTCCGTGGTGCTGCAGGAGGAGGAATATTAAATGCGGAATTACTTGTTCAGAAAGAATTTATAGTTTAAAATTAATTTACTTACAAGTGATATATAGGATTGATTTTCAATTTTTAACTAAAAAAATTATATGGGTGAAAAAATTAAAATAACACAAATAACAAATAAAGATTTACTTGAAAGCGCTGAAGATCAAAAGGATTTTGATGACTTTATGAATGTTGTTAAAAAAGAAGAACAATTACCTAATCTAAACACTCCTCAAGCAAGAGAATTTATTGATAACGCGAAAAGAACTCTAGACGACTCAAACATGAGTGACGACGAATTAGCTATAGAACTTATACGGCGTGATTTAAAATCTAAAATGAATGATAATCAGCAGTAAACTGTACTCTGTATAAATTTTACTATTTAAGCTTAAACTCCTTTTTAATTTTACTTACATAATCCAGCTTTTCCCAAGTGAAGAGTTCCACTTTTTTTATTACTTTTTTACCGTCTGAGTTTATGAAAGTCTTAGTGACTATTTCGTTCTTTCTACCCATGTGTCCGTAGGCTGCTGTTTCTGAATATATTGGGTTTCGAAGTTTAAGACGAGTTTCTATACCATACGGTGTCATATCAAAAATCTTAGAAATTTTTTCTGCTATTTGACTATCAGTCATTTCTACCTTGTTGGTTCCAAAAGTATTTACATTTATACTAAGAGGCTCTTTGACCCCTATCGCATAAGACACTTGTACAAGTATTTCAGAACATACCCCCGCTGCGACGATATTCTTTGCGATGTGTCTTGTAGCATAAGCTGCACTTCTGTCTACTTTGGATGGGTCTTTACCAGAGAATGCTCCGCCACCGTGCGCCCCTTTACCTCCGTAAGTATCTACTATTATCTTCCTACCAGTAAGTCCTGTGTCTCCGTGTGGACCACCGATAACGAATTTGCCTGTTGGATTTATATGGTAAACGATTTTACTATCAAAAAGTTTAGATAAGTGTTTGTAGTGAGCTATCACTCTCGGCATTAAAATATTTATTATATCTTTATTTATTCTCTCAAGCATTTTCGGTTCTGTATCAAAATCATCATGCTGAGTAGACACGACAATAGTGTGAACTCGAAGAGGTTCACCATCATCACTGTATTCTAAAGTCACCTGACTTTTTGCATCAGGACGTAAGTATTTTATTTTATCCCCTTTTACTCTTAAATCTTTTAATTCAAGTAAAATTTTATTTGCTATATCTAAAGGCAACGGCATATAGTTCTCGGTCTCATTTGTAGCATAGCCAAACATCATACCTTGGTCACCTGCGCCCTGATCTTCTTTTTTATTTTTTACCACACCTTGTCGGATGTCCGGTGACTGTTCATGAATAGCAGAAAGTACTCCACAAGAATTTGCTTCAAACATGTATTCGGACTTTGTATATCCTATCTTCCTTATAACATCACGAGCAATATTTTGAATATCAAGATAAGCATGAGAACGAACTTCTCCGGCGATGATCACTTGCCCAGTGGTCACCATGGTCTCACAAGCTACTTTTGAATCCTTATCGAAGGCTAGAAAATTATCCACCATCGCATCTGAAATCTGATCCGCGACTTTATCTGGATGTCCTTCTGAAACAGCTTCTGATGTAAATAAATGTGACATTAAATTATATTCCTTCTTTTCTTAATGCTTCTACTAATTCTTTTTCTTTTCTAGAAAGTTTATTTGGAAGTTTTATGTTGAGCTTTATAAGCAAGTCCCCTCGTTTACCCTTACTTGGTACACCTTTACCTTTTACGCGCAAAATCTCATTCATAGATACTCCTTCTGGAATAGTCACTTCTATCTTTCCATCGAGTGTTTCTATTGGATATTTTGTACCGAGTAATGCATCTGTGAGCTTTAAGTTAAGCCCCATAGTAAGGTCATTTCCATCTCTTTTAAATACTGGGTGTGCAGCGACATTTATCTTTATATACAAATCCCCTGTGGTTCCTTTTGTGATAGCTTCACCCATACCTGTCATGCGTATCATCTCTCCATCTCTTATACCTCCTGGCACAGCAATATTTATTTCTTCTTCTCTTCTTAGTACTCCTTTACCTTTACATGTATTACAAGGATCTTTTGGAACTTCTCCCGCACCAAAACAAGTCTCACATATTTTTTGTTGTTGAATAGCTCCAAGTATCGTTCTCTTTATCTCATGCACTTTTCCTTGACCATTGCATGTCTTACATGTATCCATCTTTGTACCAGGTTGCGCCCCTTTACCACTACATACGAGACATGAAGAAGTTTTTGTAATTAAAATTTTTCTATCTACACCAAAAATAGAATCAGCAAAAGATATTTGAATTTCAGTAGAAATATCTCTTCCACGACGAGCTTGTTGTCTACTTCCTCCACCTCCAAAGAAATCACTGAAAATATCATTCAAGTCAAAATCCGCTCCACCGTTTTGAAAACCAGAAAAATCAAAACCTTCGAATCCCCCTCCAAATCCGCCTTGCTGACCATATCCTTGTCCTCCTCCCATATTTTCATAACCAGCACCAAACTGGTCGTATTTTGAACGTTTTGTATCATCAGAAAGAGTCTGATAAGCTTCATTCACCTCTT
Source organism: Patescibacteria group bacterium (assembly GCA_038064635.1). Lineage (GTDB taxonomy): Bacteria > Patescibacteriota > Minisyncoccia > Phycocordibacterales > UBA9973 > UBA9973. Next base: position 18,936 of record JBBTSS010000018.1, on the reverse strand, counting down.
TGAATTTCTTTTCGTCTCCTTCCTTTTTATCAGGGTGATATTTGTGTGCCAACTTATAAAAAGCCTTCTTGATCTCGTCCTTAGAAGCGCCTTTGTTTATACCTAAAATTTCATAATAGTCTTTTTTCATATGGTTTTTTAAGTTTTATAAGTTACTAAAATTGTCCCGTTACTATATCATAGGTTCAGCTTCTTGAGAAGACTCTTTAGCTTTTGTTTCTTTAGCATCTTCTTTAGCCTCTGCTTCGTCGGATTCTCTAGTTTTACCTTTACCTTGTATCATTTCTTTCTCTTCTTTACTACGTATGATAGTAGACTCTTCTTCTTGCATGAGTCTCTGTGCATCACCTTTCGCCAATGCGTATTTCCTGCGAGAAGCAGCTACTATCTCTGCTCTATATGAAGGGTGAGTCGCTGGAAGGATCTTTAAAGTCTCTGCAGAGAACGGGTCATAAGACTCTCCGTCGATAGTCATTTTGATATAAATTTCTCCTACCGCAAGGTTGATCATATCTTTCACACCGAAAAGTGGTTCAAATTCTGCTTTAAGTTTTGTAGCATCTTCTCCACCGATACGGAAAGAAATAATACTTCCTGTATTACCGAGCACCGCTTGATAAATCTTTGGATTGATCTGCCCGACATACTGGTGAGCCATAGTCAAATTCAATGCGTACTTTCGAGCTTCTGATAAAATGTTTTCAAAAGTTTGAGTCACTATGTTTTGAAACTCGTCTACATATATATAAAAATCTTTTCTATCTTTTTCTGGTATACCTGCTCTCTCCATACCTGCCTGTTTTATCTTCGTCAAAAACATAGAACCAAAGAAAGATGAATTTTCTTCTCCAATACGTCCTTTTGAGAGATTAATAAAAACAATCTTCTGTTCATTCATCAAAGTACTCAAATTTATCTTATTTTCTTTTTGACCGAAAATATTACGAAGCAATGGGTCAGACAAGAATTGTCCAAGTTTGTTGACCAACGGGATGATAGCATCTGTGTCGAATTTCTCAGACCAATCCGCGAATTCAATAGCGAAGAATCTTTTGACCATGTCGTCTTGAATATATTCCACAACCTTCTGTCTGTAATTTCTGTCAGTAAGCATCGAGATCATTCCACGCATAGTCGCATAAGGATAGTCGAGCAACGCAAGACAAGTGAAACGAAAAACGTGCTCAAGGCGAGGACTCCAATTAGATCCGAATTGTTTCTGCAAAACTTCGATAAGTCCTTGAGTCAATTGAAATTTGAAAGTAGGATCGACGTTGGCGAGAGGGTTAAAAGATACAGGAAACTCTGTATCTGATGGGTCGATAATACACACGTCTTCAATACGTTCTTTAGGGATAAAATCAAGCATAGAGTCTATAACGTCTCCGTGAGGGTCGATAAGACATAAACCATGCCCGTAAACGACGTCTTGTCGTAGCATAAGTTCTAGAAGTTTGGTTTTACCAACTCCTGACTTACCGATGATATACAAATGCCGACGTCTGTCTACACGTTTTATACCAAAAATAAATTTCTTTTCTTCAAGAGCAGCCACATAGTTTGTACGTCCAATAAAAGAAACCTCTTCAGGTTTTACTTTACCAAAAACAGGAAGTTCTGGTGGTGGAGGTCCGTATTTAACCAATTGCACTCTATTTGGATTTGCCATATATGTTTCTTATTTTAACATTAAATTTTAGAGTTTAATATACTTCTTGTTGGTAACACTTTTCGCAATAAACTATCGGTGAATGAACTTCGTCATAGACAGTCTCTACTGATACCTCACATTTTGAACAAGTTCTTTTCATTGTATGTAATGGTGGACGCTTTTGAAATCTACGAGTATGACGTACATCAAAACAAACTCTCGGAAGTGGCAAATCCATACGACGATAAAAGGCTAATTCAGCCTCAGTAATTCTGTATGCCCCAGTAGAATATTCTTTGTCTTTATCTCCACAAGCAATGATCTCTTTCAAAATAGAGTCATCGACTTCACTTATAGTTTCTGGTAAATCAACACTCTCTTTTGTAATATTGTAATTTTTCTTTTCACGGTCTTTCCACTTGTATCCTTTATTTAAGGCCTCTTCTTTTGTAAGAGGATAAAAATCTACTGCGGCTGATTCATTGTATGAAAAAGCAGAAAGTTCGTCAGGAAAATGTTCACCAAATTTATATGAAATACCGTTTCTATCCACATAAGGCATTTCCTTCATATGCTCTATAATCTTTGGAAGCAAACTTTCATATTCTTCTTTACTGTATTTTTTATTTAAAATAGAATATTCACCTTTTTTAAGTCCAATACAACCAAAACAGTTTCCAGAGCTAGGACATGAATCGCAATAATACAAATCATGAGCCCCAGTCCAACATTGAGTACAAAAATATATCCTAGAGCAATTGATACCACAATTTTCTGATTCATATACTAATTCTGAATGATTACCCCATTGAAAATAATCCATACAATCTTCAGCTTCAAAAACAAAAGCTAGATTCTTTCCATCCTTTACATTCATACACCAAAAAGAATTTTGTACATTTTCACAATTTGTAAACCAATTTCCAGAAACATTGTTTGATTTTAAAGACATGATGGATCTTTGTGGAAATTTCTTTCTAAATATTTCAAACCCTTCTTTCATAGCAGAAATTCCTGAAGCAGTGTTCAAACCTAATTCTTTTAATTTTTCAAAATAATCTTCTTTGGAATATTTCTCATTAAAAATACAATATTCCTGACTTACTAAATTCACACAACCGACACAATTTGAACAATTTTTACAAGCATACAAAAACATTGAATCTCTACACTCTATACACTCTTGCGAGAATTGTGTTTTATAACATTTATTACAATCAATACACTCATAACAAAGTTCACAAGCAGAAACCGTAAAACAATCTACACAGTCCACGATATCTTTTGCAATGTACGTATACATGGAGTCTGTACTAGTCGTAGTACGAAAAACCATGTAAGAATTTTTCATGTCTGTTACACGATGTGTATACTCGCTATTTACTGCCATACCTTGTCGAACGAGCGCCATCTTTGGCACTTTATTTCTTAATTCTAAAAATTGTTCAAAGAATGGTCTACTAAAATCATAATCTTGAGAGTATTGATAAGGATCCCAATCATCGCTATACCATTTTGTCGTCTCGTACACAGGAAAAGGTACATTTTCGTCGTACATACTGAAAATCTGATTTCCTGTTATATCACATTTTCTTTTATAAAGAACTCTTTCATTTGTCCCAGACATACGTCTGACAGATCGGCATTCTGGACAAAAAGTCGGTGGTGGTACTTTTATTTTTTCATAGAAAGAAAAGTCGTCTTGTTCAATAACGAAATCATTTTTACAATTTTGGCAGTTTTTTGTTTCCATAATATTTTGATTTTATATATTTGAAGTGTATCATATAAAATATGAAATTACATAGATTTATTGCTGATTTTGAAGTATCTGGGTCAGAAATACTCATAAAAGACAGAGATATCGTAAAACAAATACGTAATGTATTGAAACTAGAAATAGACGAGGAGGTCTTGCTTTCAGATGGTAAAGGCGACGAAACACATGCAAAAATAAAGGCTATATTTTCTGATAAAGTTATCTGTGAAATTTTAGAAACAAAAAATATAAAACAATCAGGGAGAGAGGTAAACTTGTACCTAGCAATACTAAAAAAAGATAATTTTGAATTAGCAGTACAAAAAGCTACTGAATGTGGTGTCTCTAACATAATCCCAGTCATTACTGAAAGGACAATCAAAACAGGATTAAATACTGAAAGACTTGAAAAGATAGTCAAAGAAGCAAGTGAACAATCTGGTAGAAGCATTGTGCCAAAAATACTTGAAACAATGGAACTCAAAGAAGCATTACAACATGGAACAAAAAATGAAGAAAAAGTAATTTTCCATCTAGTAAAAGAAAATTATGAGCCCAAAAAAAACGTGACAACTGTCAGTATTTTCATCGGACCTGAAGGAGGATTTACAGAGAAAGAAATAAATCTAGCAAAAGAATCTGGTTACGAAGTAGCTTCACTTGGTGACCTAACTCTCCGTGGTGAAACAGCTGCGATAGTGGCTACTTATAGAGCGACACAAGGAATTTAACACACTTCCTCACATTTCCACTTCCATTTTAACTCTCTCTCACTTTTTTTAAATTTTCATTTTTATTGTTCCTATGTACTAGTACATGGTAACAATGTATTATATATAATAAACTTCTATAATTCTATACTCAAAAAATAGATTTACGAAAAGTTATTTATCAGCAACTTTTTGCTCTTGGTTCATTTTATGAAAAACAGAGTTAGTATTATCCATAAGTTCATTATAACTTCCACTCTCTACTACTTCTCCTCGCTCCATTACAGAAATACTATCTGTATATTTAAGTGTTCCAAGTCTATGCGCAACAATCAAGAAAGTCTTATCTTTACCATATTCCCCTAATAACTTTTCCATAACCCGAGCTTCTGTCTCAGAATCAAGTGATGACGTCGCTTCGTCTAGAATGATGATAGGCGCATTCTTGTATATCGCACGAGCAATACCCAGACGCTGACGCTCACCACCAGAAAGCATATAGCCCTTCTCGCCTATTGTGGCATCGAGTCCTTCTGGCAACCTCTCAATAACATTATTTAATTGAGATATCTCTATGGCTTTATCTAAAAGATTCTTATCTAGTGGTCGCATCATTGTAATGTTTTCAGAAAGAGACAAGTTGAAAAGCTCTGTTTCTTGCAAAACTACTGTTATATTACTCAATGTCTCCTTATGCAAAATTGAATAGTAACTTTTCTTTCCTATTTTAAATTCTCCAGATTTTAAAGCATAGAGACCTAAAATAACTTTTGTCAGAGTAGATTTACCTGAACCAGATGATCCAGCTATACCGACTTTCGTATTTCTTTTTAAAGTTAAATTAAAATCTTTTAAACCAATTTGGTTTGATTGATATTCCATCAAAGCGTTCGTCAACTCGATCTTGTCCCAATCCTTTGGGAACTTTTCATTACCTGTTTTGATAAATTCAGTTTCTTTAAATATGGGCATCATCTGCGACAAGCCGGAACGCAAGTCAATCATATCGGTATGCAATTCACTTATGTCTGCCAAAGAATTACTTAATCTTTGAAAGTATGTATAGAAAACTAAAATACTACCTAAAGTAACAGCCCCTTCAATAAACCCAAACCCAATCAATAAAAGAAAGATGCTTATCCCTAAACCATTTACAACCTGTAAACAACGCCACTTAAAGTTACCCGTATTAGCTTTTCTGATAGACATATCCCGAGAAGTAGTTTCTCGATCATGTACACGTCCTATAACACCGCGCTCTCCACCTAAAGCTTTTATTGAGAGAATATTACTTGCACTTTCTACGTATATTCCGCCTGCGGATTGATTTAATTTATTGAACTCATCGCTTAAATCAACCATTTTCTTACTAAAGTAAAACTCTACATACATAAACACTATAGAATATAAAATAATAAAAGATAAAAACTTAAAATCAACAACAAAAAAGAAAACTAATACACCAAAAATACTGGCAAATATCTTAAGCAGGTCGCGCCGAATTAATTTAGACCAGCCTGCTAATGCATCAGCTCCAGTAAAAATCTTTTGAAGTTTACTACCTGTGTTTTCTTTATTGTGCCATTCTAGTGAAAACTCAGTAAGTCTTTCAAATCCTAAAATTCTAGCTCGAGCACGGCTATGATGAGAAATAATAGAAAGCATATTTTTACTTTTTAGTCGTATCAAGGACGCAATAATATACGAGGTTCCCAGAAATGCAGTGTATAAATAAAAACTTCTCAAAGACTCTCCTTGTTCATAACTAGTAAAAAAATCTACAATTTTACCCACAACATATATAGGAATTAAGTCATAGAAAAAAATTATAAGCAGTATGATAAAAGCAAATAAAAACCTTCCTTTATCTTTATCTAGAAAGTACCAAACAGCCTTTGGCACATCAGACCAGGACATGCTTTTTTCTTTTGCTTCAGATTTCATCTTTATATTATAAGGATTTTTTAACCTTTTGCAATATTTACCAATCGTTCGCGAACGACAGGGCTAGTATACTTCCTGCTGATAACACTTTTCACAATACACTATCTCTGGTCTTTCAGGGGCGTAGCTGGTTTCAAATTCAACCTCGCAATTGTCTTTATGGTTATTGTGGTTTTGTTTATTGCACATACACTGTCGAGACCAGAGTTTTGGTGGATTTACTAATTTAAAACGTTCAGCAAATCTGCAATTATGACAAAATCTAGGCAAGGGTAAACCTACACGTTTATAAAACTGAAATTCTTTTTCAATAATCCTAAAAGCTTTTTTACATTCACTACACTTTATTATTTCTTTAAGAACCTGCTCGGTTGCTTCTGCTGAGTTGTCCGACAAATCTATTGAATCAATCGTAGTTTCAAACTCTCGCACATTAGGCTCTCTCCAAAGTACGCCTAAATTAGTGCTAGATTCTTTATTTAAAGGAAAAAAATCTTGAGCCATGCTTTCGTTATAAGCCAAAAGAGAAATGTCATAAGGAAAAAATTCACCATATCTGTATACTCTACCTTTATCATCTACATAAGGTACATCGTCCATTTGTTTTTTTATTTGTTCAACCAACTTAAAGTATTCTTCTTTTGTATACTGTTTATTAAAAATACAATACTCCCCCTTGTACAACCCCACGCAACCAAAACAATTTTTAGAACTAAGACAATACACACAATACTCTAAGTCCTGAGCACTATCCCAACAGTTAAAACAAAATTTTAAATTATAGCAACCTATACCACAAACAATACACTCGTAAATTTCTTGAGAACCTACACCCCAAATTGAATAATCATAACAATTTGTTGCTTTAGGTTGTATATCCTGACAATATCTTAAATCTTCAGAACCATGTACAGAATAACAAAATTTAACATTTTTTGAATCAAAAACTCTTTCTCCTGAAGAATTTATATTGCGTAACGCATGGTTAAATTTAACAGGAAAAGTAAACCAAAATTCTTTTGTCTTTTGTTTTAAATTTTGGATTTCAATATACGAAGACAAATTGTATTCACTAATTTTTCTAAAATATTCTTCTTTTGAATATTGTTCATTAAAAATACAATAAGATTTTTGAATTAAATTTACACAACCAAAACAATCCGTACATCCCCTAAGCCCTTTAGAAAACCAAACATCAACACAACTTTCACAATCAAAAGAATAAAAAGTCCTATAACTCTTGTCCACAAAGACATTCTCATAACAAAGTTCATTTTCTGTACATTCATATAAATCAAATGAGTCTTTTATATGTGTAATTTTTCGCATATATGCTGAATTTTCAACATAATCAGTATTAAAACACAAGTAACTATTTTTTGTTTCACTTGCTTCATTACAATAATCTGAATTTACCATATTAAAAACAGATCTAGCAGGAAGAGGAGCTCTTGAAAGCAAGTTTCTGAACTGATCAAAAAAATTAACACTGAAATCATACTCCACACCGCTAGCCATTCTATCCCAATCATCACTAAACCAATAACTATTTTCGTATGTTAAAACAGGAGCATCTGAATTAAATCCAGAAAAAATATCTTTCTCTGTATGGGCATCTTTACGACGAAATAACATGCTCTCATTTCTAAAACAGAATCTTCGTATCATACGACACTCTGGACACCACGTCGGTGGTGGAACCTTCATCTTTTCATAAAAAGAAAAATCCTCACTTTCTATTGTGAAATCATTTTTACAGTTTTGACAATTTTTTGTTTCGTTTTTATATTCCATAATTTTTGTATCCATGTACTAGTACACGATAACGCACATCTGTCCTAATACACTTCCTGCTGGTAGCACTTCTCACAATACACTATCTCAGGTCGGTCTGGTGCGTAATTTGTATTTATATCCTTATTACATTTCATACAATTTCTATCCCAAAATTTATACGGACCACGGTTCGAAATACGGTCTTTATGACGGCAATAAAAGCATTTTCTCGGTATAGGCAAAACCATCTTTTTATAAAATTGAAGTTCTTGTTCGGTAATTTTATAATTCCTATTACAATCTACACACACCAAAACTTCTTTTGTAAAAGTATCTGGAATATCTTTTATATGGTCTGGTATTTCCTCGGGTTTCAAAGTCTCCTTCCCTTCAGTCTTCTGAATATCATCTTCCCACTTGAAACCCTGGGCTAAGGCCTCTTCTTTTGTAAGGGGCATATTATCTGCTGCGGTAGTTTCGTTATAGGCAAAAGGTGAAAGTTTTGATGGTATCATTAATCCATAAACACCTAAGTCAGTAAGTTCTCTTATAATATGTTCCCTAATTTTTTCATATTCTTCTTTAGAATACTGCTTATTTAAAATACAATATTTTGAATTTTTCAATGAATCACATCCAATCAAATAAGCATTGTTGGGAAAACAAGAAAAAGAATATTCTATATTCATAGATTCATCTATGCCATAAGAACCTATGACATTACTGGAATGCCCTGTCGATACAACTTCAAGTAAATATTCACCACCAATACCATAACCCCAAACACCTACTGAGTCTTTCACCTCTTTAGAAGAGCAAAGGTACTTACAATTTTGACTTTTGGTGACTTCTAGACTATTAAAAACATCTTTACATTCAGTTAAATAATCTCCACTACAATTTATTGTCTTTATATTATTATTTTCTCTACGAGGATATTTTAAAGAATTCTCTTTAAAAATTTTATTTATTTCTTGTATCCTAGAATAACTACCCATAATTTCATTCAACTTTTCTTTAAATTCTTCTGCAGAAAGTTGCTCATTGAAAAAGCAGTTACTTTTGTTATTTAAATTCACACAACCAAAACAATTCGTGCAATTATTACAATTTAAAGAAAAATAACAATCTAAAGAATTATTTATATTTTGACTGTAAAAAATCCTAGCAGAATTATGAACGTTTACAGATTCATACGAATTTTCAATTTTAGTTGAAAAGTAGCAATCACTTATTTCTCGTACATCCTTTACACCTCGGGAATACATTGTGTCTTCAGCTGGTCCACCATTAAACATAAAGTAACAATTTTTTGCTCCTCCAAAACCATTATTAAAAGGACTATTAATATTAGCTCCGTTGGAGGATGTCACGTATACATTCATTTTTGGGACACTTTGAATAAGTTCGTTTAGTTGATCAAAAAATGCACGAGAAAAATCATACTCTTTTGCATATTCTCGAGAGTCCCAATTATCACTCGAGTAACAATCAGAACAGTATACTTTATATGGCGATTTAGGATTGTACATCGTCACTATGCCTTTGCCACACATATCACATTTTCTACCTGAGTAAAGAATATTTTCATTTCTCCATACTGCACGCATTTTAAAGCGACAATCCGGACACGTATTAGGTGTCGTTACTTTCATTTTTTCGTAGAAAGACAAATCATTCTGATCTAAAACAAAATCTATCTTACAAGTCTTACAGTTTTTATGTTCTTCTTTCATTTTTTATTCTTCTAGAATCTTTCTTAAAACTTCTTCTGGTACTTCTTTAATTTGTGGTTCTGGGGGTGTATTTTTCTGATTGTTTACTTGTGAGCTCGATTGATTTTGAACGGGCTCTTCTTTTTTTGGTTGTTCTTGTTTTATTTCTGGTTCTGGTATTTTTACTTCGGGTTCTATTTTTCTTAACTCTGGTTCTACTTTCTTTAATTCTTCTTGTTTAACTTCTACTACTTTCACCTCCTCTTTCTTTTGTTCTATCACAGGTGGTTTTACCTCCTCTATTATTTTTATAGGTTCTGGGGCTTTAGGTTGTTCTACTATTTTTGGTATTTCTGCTACTTTAGGTATTTCTGTTTTTTGAATTACAGGCTCTTCTACTTTTTCTGTAATAAAGCTCTTTAGCTTATTCATAGCATCACTATTTGCAGCTCGGTCATTACCAGCTAAAGAAGGAGCGGGTGTCGGCCTCAAAGCAGAAAGTGAGATAGGAGCTGGAGCTATCTTCGCTTCTTCTATTGGACTTTTTGGAGCTATGCCGGGAACTACTTCTTTTATCTCCCCTTCTTTTAAGGCTTTACTCAAGGCATCTTTCAAGCCTAAATTCGCACCTAGAACATGAGTCGTCCGTGGTCTATCACTCTGATGAGCTTTATTGAAAACATTTTTTACTGCACCAAAAACACCCGGCTTGTTTTGTTCAGGATTATTTGCACTTCTATTTTCGTTTATTTTATTATTCAACGGACCATTTGAATTGACACTCTTTACTTCTCCCACTATTACATTTGGTCTGTTTGTGTTTCCATCTGCAGAAGGAAATTCTATTCCTAGATCTGACAAAGGTTTAAAGAATTTTGCTTCATCAAATTTTTGTTCTTTGAAATTACTCTTTATAGGTTTCAATTCACCGGATTTAATCTTTGCAATACAATCCTTACAATACACCGGACGGCCGACTTCAGGCTTGAAAGGTACTGTCGTTTCTTTACCACAAGTAGAACATACCGTGGTGAACTTCTCACCTGTTCCAGGTGAACTTCCATTGTGAGGAAGACTCATCCTACCATCGTCCCCGATAGATACTCCACTCCAAGAGTTTATCTCATTCTCTACTTCTTCTCTTGGTCTGCAATACAAATCTCTTGAAGATTTTATCACTATGTCTTCTATCTCTTTATTGCCACTTTTTACAAGAGGAGCTAAAGTTTTTGCAGAAAATGGACGAGAAGTAATACCGTCGATCATAAGCTTTAGATACACTTTATAGTTTGGTAAGTTCACAACATCTTCTGGAGTAAACTCAGGCATGAATTCTTTTTCTAAAAAGTCTGCATCATCTGAACCTACACGAAAAACTATCATCGTTCCTACGTTACCGAAGATAGCATCACGAACATTTGAACTTTCTTTTGTGACAAGCTGGGCTGTATACTGGTGAGCCACGATGAGGTTCAGACGATATTTACGAGCTTCAGAAAGAATAGAAGCAAAAGAGTCCGTCACGAAATTTTGGAATTCGTCGACATATAAGTAAAAGTCCTTACGCTCGTCTTCGGGTATACGTACGCGTTCCATTGCAGCGAGTTGAAGCTTGGTGATGAGCATTCCTCCGATAAGTCTAGAGTTGTCTTCACCGATACGTCCCTTAGAAACGTTCACAAGAAATATCTTTCCTTCGTTCATGATGTCGAATATATTGATAGTACTTTTTGATTGTCCGACGACGTTTCGAATGATAGCAGAAGAGAGGAACTGACCCACTTTGTTTTGAATCGGAGCGATAGCTTCATTTCTGAATTTATCTTGCCATGCTTCGTATTCGTGAATCCAAAAAGCTTTAATAACTGGGTCCTTAAGATTTGAAATTATCTTTTGTCTATAATCCTTGTCCACAAGCATACGGGTGACTCCGAGGAGAGTCGTCTCTGGAGTATCAAGCAAAGCTAGGATAGTATTGTTCAAAATGTATTCCATACGAGCAGACCAAGCGTTTGCCCAGATCTTTGTGAATATTCCCATGAGTCCTGAAGACACGAGGTTTTTGTACCGTGGGTCTACTATCTCAAGCACGTTGAAACCTATGTGATAGTCCACGTCCGCAGGGTTGAAATACACGACGTCTTTTATACGGTGTGGAGGGATAGCCGAAAGAACTCCTTCTACGAGCTCACCGTGAGGGTCTATGACGCACACACCTTCACCATTCAAGATATTTTGAATGATCATGTTGAACATGAGTACGGACTTACCAGTACCAGACTTTCCGAGAACGTACGTATGCTGTCTTCTGTCTTTTCGTTTTATTCCGAAAAGTTTGTTTTGATCTCTATAAGTAGAATAACCGAGATAAGTTATATCTTTATTTTCAGGTAAACCCTGTATTGCCATAAGAGAATTATATCAATAATAACCAAAACAAAAAAGCCCCTATTGAATCTTAAATGATTTTCTGACTATCACCTTCAATCAATATAACCTGATCATCAGTTAACAACTGTAATTTAATCTTATTTGACCAATCGTTAATTATATTTTTATATCGTTCTTCGTATTTTGGATTACCGTAGTGAGGCAAAATAACAGAGTCCACTAACCCAAGACCCAAAAAAGAAGTAAGATCAGGCGCTAACTCCGGTTTATCTAAAAGCTTTGACGGCTCAATATCTGAAGACATTATCATTGATCCTGCGCTAGAACCGATATATATTTTACCCTCATCTAACAAACGACTTATGACAGAGTCAAAACCACTCTTGCGAACGTGATCTAAAAGATAAAAGGTATTACCACCTGAAACAAAAATAACATCTTTACTTTTTAAGTATTCATACAACTCGTCTTTAGTTTTTTCTTTTATATTATAATCCTCAACTTCAAAACCCATTTCTTTAAGTTTTTCTCTGTCTGCATCCATCCAAGGCTTCTCGGTATATGTGTCCGCCGCTGTTGTTATGAAAGCAACTTTTTGCCCATTTACATCCGGAACTAGCGTTACTAATTTTTCAGCAACTTTATAAAATTGAGATGTTAAGAATAACTTTTTCATATGCGGTTTATAATACTAGTTTTTAATATAAATTCAACTATTTCCTTTTAAGTAGATCTAAATTATTTTTGTTAGCTCTAATTTAGATTATTATTACCTTACTAATAAACTTAAAATCTCAGCTCCAATCTTTTTAGGTGAAATTAAGTCATTATGTGAAAATCCTTTCAATTCTTTTAAAGTCCCTTTATGTTCATTTTTTGCAAATTCTGGGTAAACTAATTTATCATCAATTGAATAGTAACCAATATATTTATTAATTTCGGATTCTGGCTGAATTATTAAATCACCATCTTTATATGCATTTGAAAAACAAGAAAACAACATTTCTTTATACCAAGGCAAGTAACCTATTCTTAATGAACCAACAGGACTACCTAACGTAACAACTTCATAAATAATCTCAGGGTATTTATTTTTTAACTCATTTACTAGCATACAAGCAACTCGACCTCCAAAACTATGTCCTAAAAAAATTATCTTCTCCGGTTTGTTTTTTTGAAACAAATTTTCTTCAATATTCTTAATAGCATTGGTAATAATTACAGAGAGAGAAGCACTATTCAACCCAAGAGGAATAGCGGTTACACCATAATTACTCTGGCCTTTACGCAAATATCTAACTAAAGGGAAAAGTCTACCCACATATCCACCTAATCCTGGAAGGATTAAAAGATGGCGAGGATATTGTAAATCGAACTGGCATTCAGAATTATCTTTTACCAAAAACTTTTCCAACTTGGTTAATATATTTATCATAATTTAATTATATACAGAGACGCATTACATCCAAAATCTTTGTTTTACAACAACTAGTAAAGCAAATTCAAAAAAACTCTACTATTTATTTTTCTAAGACTTTAAGCTTAGGCCATTTTTCTAACCATTTTTTGCTTTTTATTCTTTCCCAAAAAGTTGGCAAATCATCTAAAAAAGTCGGGCTAGGACGAACAACTAAATTCACCAAATCATCTATGCCGTGTGGAGCGAACAAAGAAATAGAGTCGTCAGCTTCTAGCCTTACGGCTACGCAAGTCGGAGTCTCTACCCATTCGGACAGAGCCTCAACGCAGTTTATATAAGGTTGCGTACGCTTATGCTTTAAGTGCATTCTGGATTGATTTTTTGCAGACCATTTCACATCCATTATTTGTGCCAATTTCTTATCTAAATCCTTCTCAGTCAATTCTTCTTTATTATCAGGGTCAAAATATATGAGGTCTATATCTGCGGTTTGTACTTCATGATTTTTGAAACCGTGCAAATGATCCCAAACTTTGTTTCGAACAAATCCCGCCCCGATCATCCAGTCAGGTAAATTCAACTCCCTAGCGGCACTAAGGACCTGCATCATCCAAGTATCACTTTTGATTAAATTTTTTATTTCATCTTCTGTCATAGATTTATTATACAAACTAGCAAGGACGGTCCTTGCTAGTTTGTATTCAGTAATTCTTTATAAATTTGATCTACTGTTTCTTCTAAAGTTAGGCCACTAGAATCAATGACTTTCCAGTTTAGTTTATCTTTCTTTTCTGAAAAACTTTTATGCAAATCCTGGGTTCTTTTACGAAGTTCTTCGTTATTTTTATTTTCTCTTTCATCAAAACGTTTTAATAAAGATTCAAGCGATGGTAGGAGAAGAAATGTTTTGAAATTGTCGTTTTTAAAATGTTCGGAATATTGTTCAAGTAATTTTCTTCCAACTAAATCATCAATAAATACATTGAAACCTTTTTCTAAAAAATTATTTGCAATTTCACATGCATTTTTTGCACTAAGAGAAAGCTGTAAATCTACTTCTTCAGTATGTGGCCACGGCTTTACATAGCCACCAACTACCATCGCATGAAGTTGATCAAGATTAATAACCGCACTACGCGTAAATTTTTTCGCAAGAGCTTTTGTTACTGACGATTTTCCTACCCCTGCCGGACCAGTAATTAAACAAACAAAATTTTCTTTCATTTATTGATTATATCAGACTTACCACACTAGCAAGAACCGTCCTTGCTAGTTAGAAAATGTTTTAAGAAATTTCTATAGTGTAGTCTGAACCGTATTTTTGTTTTAATACGTCTATGTACTTTTGGTTTAGATCTACATTCAAATGCTGTGACAATTCTAAACCTGCCCTAGTTAAAGAATAGAACTCCACAAGGCTACCGTTCTTATTTTTAACATTTGTCTTAAAATATATTAATTTGTCAATATAAATATCATCAAAATCTCCTTCATCTTCTTTATATTGAGATTCGTTGGTTGCAATTAATCCTATATTCTGAAGATTCAAAAAATCTGAATAGCTAATACCTAGGCTTTTGTAAGTTTCAACACTAGTAAATAAGTCTTTTAAAATTCCTCTATGCTTTAAACTACATCCAAGTAATTTACTAAAGTCATCTAGTATTCTTACGTCGACAGATTTAATAACTTGCAGTGTGTGTATTGAGTAAGTTTTTGGATTATTGTACTCACTGGCTAAGATTTTTGCTATCAGGTTTTGCATTTCTTCATGAGAAACTTCTTTTGCATAATCAAACAAATTCCAGAAAAAATCATTCTGTTCGTCAGGTGGTGTAACAGGTTTAACTTTAATTAGTGATGCAAATTTTTGAAGAACTTTTGAAAAATTAAAAAAATCTCTTTGTTCTCTTTTGTTTTTTATCTGTTCGTAAATTCTTGTTGCATTGATTACATCATTTTTTGCAATCTCTTTAATTGCTTCCGTTGTTCCTGAAACAACGGCTTTTTCATATTCCGGATGATTATCACCAGTTGTTTGGTTTATTACAATAGAAATTGCTTCCTCTCCTGCCTTAGAAATAACTTTAGTAACTGATTCGTCCATAATTATTTATACTCTAATATATTAAACTTAATAATACAATACAAAACCCCCTTGCGGGGGCTTTTATTTTAGGCTTTATTTTCTCCTTCGTTTGTTTCTGCGTCGCGGACTTCGGCTGGTTGTTCTTCTGCTGTTGTTCCAGGGTTTGCTTCTGGTTGTCCAGCATCTGCTCCGGCTTTACTCATAGCTTCACCTATCTTTGACATCTCAGTAGAGAGTTCTTCAGTAGCTTTCTTTATAGCTTCTGCATCATTTCCCTCTTTTACAGCTTTCAAAGCATCTATCTTCGCTCGAACTTCTTTCTTCAAATCTTCAGGAAGTTTTGCTTCATTATCTTTCAAAGCTTTCTCTGCAGTATACATAGTCATCTCTGCAGTATTTTTTATCTCGACTACTTCTTTCTTTTTCTTATCTTCTTCTGCATGAAGCTCTGCATCTTGTTGCATCTTCTTTATGTCTTCTTCTTTAAGTCCAGAACTTGCTTCAATCTTTATAGAATTCGCTTTTCCAGATGCTTTGTCTTTTGCAGTTACGTTTAGTATTCCGTTTACGTCTACATCAAATGAAACTTCGACTTGAGGCATACCTCTTGGTGCTGGTGGAACTCCGTCTAAGATAAATCTTCCGAGAGACTTGTTATCACTTGCCATTGGGCGTTCTCCTTGCACTACGTGTATTTCTACACTTGTCTGGTTGTCTGCTGCAGTAGAGAATACTTGTGATTTGTTTGCAGGGATAGTGGTATTTCTTTCTATGAGCTTTGTCGCTACACCTCCCAAAGTCTCGATACCGAGAGATAGAGGTATAACGTCAAGAAGCAATACATCTCGCACATCTCCTTGCAATACTCCAGCTTGAACAGCAGCACCGAGGGCTACGACTTCGTCTGGGTTTATGGTGAGGTTTGGAGTCTTACCAAAAACATTTTTCACTTCTTCTAAAATCTTTGGCATACGAGTCTGACCTCCTACCATGATGATCTCATTCATTTCTTCCATTTTAAATCCTGAAGCAGCCATAGCTCTCTTTGTGATCTCGATAGATCGAGAGATGTATTCGTCTGCGATGGATTCGAGTTGAGCACGAGTCATTTTCAAAAGTAAGTGTTGTGGACCTTCTGCAG
This sequence comes from Patescibacteria group bacterium, assembly GCA_038064635.1. Taxonomy (GTDB): domain Bacteria; phylum Patescibacteriota; class Minisyncoccia; order Phycocordibacterales; family UBA9973; genus UBA9973. The sequence continues at coordinate 2,340 of JBBTSS010000018.1, read as the reverse complement.
TAGAGGTAATGAAAGGAATATTTATTTCTGTTTCAATAGCAGTAGAAAGTTCAATCTTTGCTTTTTCTGCAGCTTCATCAAGTCTCTGAAGTGCTAGAGCGTCTTTACGTACGTCTACTCCAGAAGTCTTTTTAAATTCTTCTGCGATCCAAGCAATGATCTTGTGGTCTATATCACGACCTCCAAGGTGAGAGTCTCCATCAGTAGACTTTACTTCTATGACGTCATCACCTATTTCAAGTACTGAAACGTCAAATGTTCCTCCTCCAAAGTCATACACCACTATCTTTTCATTCTTCTTTTTATTAAATCCATAAGCAAGTGCTGCAGCTGTCGGCTCGTTTATGATTCTCTTTACATCGAGTCCAGCGATAGCTCCTGCGTCTTTTGTAGCTTTTCTTTGTGCATCGTTAAAGTATGCAGGTACGGTGATTACAGCTTCTGTGATCTTCTCTCCAAGCTTTGCTTCAACGTCTGCTTTTATCTTGCCAAGTATCATAGCTGACACTTCTTCTGGACGCATCCACTTATCGCCGATCTTTACTTCGACTCCACCATTTGCACCTTTTTGAATCTTGAAAGACATATTCTTCAAATCCTTCTGAACTTCTGGATCTTCAAAATTGTGGCCCATAAAACGCTTGATACCGTAAACAGTATTTTCTGGATTTGTCACAGCCTGACGCTTTGCTAGAAGTCCTACGAGTCTGTCTCCATTTTTTGCAACAGAAACAATACTCGGAGTGGTTCGCACACCTTCGACGTTTTCAATAATTTTTGGTACTCCTCCTTCGATGAATGCCACCGCAGAGTTTGTAGTACCTAAGTCTATACCTATTATTTTTGACATATATTTTTTAATTAATTAACTAATAATTATTTTCTATTTTTATAATTCTCTTTAAACCGTTCTTTAAATTCTTTCGGATGAGTTTTACAATCATCATCCTGACAATTTATCAGTAAACATTTAGCACACTGTTTATCTTCACATATACATCTCTTTTCTACTTTTTTCATAATATGTTTACCTATTATAAACAAAACTTTATCTTTTGACAAGTATTTCGTGGTCACGAAATACTTGTTTTTTGTAATATACATGATAATATAAACTCATGTCAACCCCGTAAAGCATAAATGCCACGGGGCTAAGGAAAAAACTATGAAAAAAACAGATTATTCTAAAAAAATTCTAGAAATATTAGGGCAGAAATCCGCCATTTCGGTACCAGAATTACAAAAAATGGGAACTGAAAAATATGCAATTACCCGCTCCCTCAAAGGTCTCCACAAAGCTGGACTAGTAGAACACGTATCTTCCCCTCAAAAAGAATACGCTCGTCTTACAAAAGAAGGTAAAAAGAAAATGCATAGTCTAAAGCTTGATAGTGAAACAACACTAGTAAATACTTCTTGGGATGGATACTGGAGGATCATAATCCTAGACCTTCCAGAAAACAGAAAGAAAGAAAGAGAAGCTCTGCGCTACTTACTTAAAAAAGCAAACTTCGTATGCATTAAAAATACTGTCTGGATATCCCCTCACCCTTATGAATATCTTTTTACTAATATCAAAAAAGACCTCAGCCTCTCAACTGAGCTCATGATCATCGTGACAAATAAACTAGATCCCGAAACTCAAAAAATATTCTTAGAGAAAATAAAATCCTAAAAAACACTTTACAATTTATAAAAAAATGTTATAATTGTGATGTACTAAAAATTTACACAGAATGGATTTACTCATTCAGTTTATCGGATCTGCTGTATTGTTCTTAAATAAAATTTTACTTTTTAGAAAGAAGTCTTTTGGTTGGATTTTAGGTATCATTGGCATAGCTTTGATTAGTATCCCTACTTATCAAAAAGCATTATGGATTAGCCTTGGCTACAATGCTGGGCTCGTTACTTTAATGTTTTATGGTTACACCTTAGCTAAAACGACAAAAAAATCTTTTCCAAGATTTTGGACATTATTTTTTAGAGTTTTAATAGTTATGTCTACATTAATATTTTGTGTGTATCTGTTTAAAGAAACCTACTACTCAAAAAACTTTAATGTAGCTCAACTGCTCCAATCAATAAGTGGTCTATCTGGCTCACTCTTTCTAGCTTTCAATACGCAAAAGTCGAACATAGTTGGATGGTGTTCTAATATAATTTCGCATTTTTTTGCGATTTTTATTTTTCATCAAAAAGAACTCTACATCATGGAATTCTTCCAAGTCATTTCAATTTTTGTAGCTATTGTAGCAATTAAAGAACTACAACAAGATCTGCCTCCAGAAGTATTATCTTAAACACCGAAGGAGGCTTTTTTATTTAGTAAACTTCTTG
>JBBTSS010000017.1:0-2974 GCA_038064635.1 Patescibacteria group bacterium | reverse complement strand
CGTGCGAATGCAGGTGAATCAAGCCTTATCAATTCTTTTACGGGTGTTAAGAACCTGGCTATTACTAGTAGTACACCGGGGCGTACTCAAGAACTAAATATATTTTTAATAAATAAAAAATTCTATTTTATAGACTTACCAGGGTATGGATATGCGAAAGCGACTTTTGATAAGTGGAAAGAAATGAACAAACTCATATATTGGTATCTTATCGAATCCCCTTATGAGCCGAAAGTCGTACTTATAATAGACGCAGAGATAGGACCGACAGAAGACGACATGGGGGTGCTGAAATTCCTCGAAGAGAAAGGCAAGGATATAGTCATCGTCGCAAATAAAGTAGACAAGATAAAAAAATCTCAATATTTAAATCAGTTAAAAAAAATAAAAGAAAAAATGCCAGGACATAAAGTATTCCCATACTCTTCAAAAGAGAAGCTTGGTATAGGGGAACTCTCTGCGGAGTTACTAGGTAGAAGATAATATATAAAAAAACGGACTACCAACTTATGCTGGTAGTCCATTACTGGTGTGCTTTTAAAAATTTCATGCGAGTTTTACGAGGGTGTAATGCCGGACTTTCATGGTTGAAAACTCTTCACCTTCAGGTTTAATAGAATAGCCTACGCTACCAAGACCTTTAGCGTTTGAGGGTGGAGTCACATTTTGATGTTTGGCTTTGATTGTGCCATACCATGTTACGAACACACGACCCTTTTTTTCGGTTACGGATACCCTAGTGTTGTTTTCGAGATTTTTCATGTCTGCCATGATCTAAAAATTTAGAAGGTTAGAAGTTACTAATTCACTTTCAAAGTACTATAAAATAGTAGAGTTGTCAATAAGAATATATTTTGAAAGGTTTACTTGACAGTTTGCGAAAACCCTTGCAAATTATATTTTTAGGTATATACTGGTGACGAAACAGTAAATTGTAAATCTTTTAAAATTATTTAATCATGAACAAAATGATTTTTTCAGCATTCGTTATGTTTTGTCTTTCCTTTTCTGTGAAAGCACAAAATACGAACTTTTCTCTGAACAAAGACCCATTCTTTCAGATGCAGTGGGCCCTGAAGAATCCTGATGGACTTTTCCTCAAACACACAAAAACTTTGGAGGATAATAAGGTAAAATATTTTTATCTTCCCAAATCTTTCTGGGAGGATCAAGAGTCCAACCTGGACTTGAAGGAAATGCTCCGAACAAAGTTCATCATACTTTACCGCCCTTATGCGATCTGGGCACAGGAAGTGTCCGGTATCGATATGGTGCTTTTCTTGGCTATCGCTGCCAGAGAGTCAGCGTGGGGCACTTCCGAAAGGACTGCAAAGTCCGGTGGGGAGCTCTTTAGTGTGAAATTGAAGGAATTTCAAAAATCCATCGGATTCAAAGAAGGAATTCATTATTCGGACGACTCCAAAGATGAACTTTTTGTTAAGCTTTATTTCGGTTGGAAGAGTTCCACTTGGGTTTCGTTCAAGCTCTTCATGTTGTCCATTACACAAGACCACTATATCTCACGTCTGCGTGACGGAGGTGTAGGTATGACTCGCAAGGTTGTAAAGTGGAAACAAGGAGACTATTCAAGTAGCGCTAATACTCTTTATCCTGCAGAAGTTTATTTTCAAACTCTTTGCGGACATGAGTCTTTCAACTGGGCTTCAAATTGCGAAGGTTACGGAAGCAATTTCGCAAATATGCGAGTGCTTCTTGCGAAGAATAGTGATTGAATAATTGATGAAAATTGATTTTTAAATTAAAAAAGCCGCGTTTCTGTGAAATACAGGAATGCGGTTTTTATCTTTCTGTATAGTATAATGCTACGTATTAAAATGATCCAAAAGACCTTCACAAAAGACGATAAACTCTTCTCTTATATAATAAAATCTCGTAAAGGTGCACGAGGTATACGCATAGCTGTAAAAGGAGACAGTTCTGTGGTGGTGACTAAGTCTCAGAGGGTGCCAAATATTGTAGTAGAGATGTTTGTAAAAAGTAAAAAGGATTGGATATTTGAGCAAATAAAAGAAATAGAAAAAACACCGAAGAAGTTACTTGCACATTATTCAGCCAAAGACTTCAAAGAAAACAAACAGCGTTCCCATGTACTAGTACGTGAGAAAGTGGAACATTTTAATAAATTCTATAATTTTAATGTGAAAAGTATAAGTATAAAGAATCAAAAGACTCGTTGGGGAAGTTGCTCGGCTAGGGGGAATTTGAGTTTTAATTATAAGATAGTTTTTTTACCTCCCGAATTACAAGACTATATCATCGTGCATGAGTTGTGCCATTTAAAAGAGATGAACCACGGAAAAGCTTTTTGGGATTTGGTTTCTAAAAAGATTCCTGCATATAAAACAAGAATAAGTGAAATAAAGATATATTAGGACTTTTGTGTTTGGAAGTTTGTTGATATAATTGGCTCATGGATAATAAACATTTTGTTTGCTTAGGGGGTTGTGAAGGGGTTTCAGAAAATCCTGGTGTATGTAAGGCTCCAGATTGCGCAAATCACGATCATGAACTTGTCGAATGCAACTGTATGGATGGTATGCATAAAGATGTAAAATCTGAAGATAAAGAAGAGGAAAATTAAGGTTTTTATTAATTATTACAATATACAAATGTTTACAAAAATACTTATATTTGTGGTTATTTTAGTGGGTATCATTTTTGGAATGATGGACTTTTATGACCGAAATGGAAAGGGTGAAGAGTACGATTTCGTAAAATTTTTTAAAAATTTATTTAAATAAAAATATGCAAAATAAAAAAACATCAAATGGTGGATATGTTGCGATAGTTTTACTTGTGTTAGGTTTTGTGGGTATTGGTCTTTTTGCTTTTAGGACTGATTTGTTTACTGGAAACAAAGAAGACAAAAGTATGATTGAGCAAGATTTAGCTGCCCTAGAGAAAGCAACTGAAGCAAAAAACTTGATCGAAGAAAGTAGTAAAAAAACAAATA
>JBBTSS010000016.1:0-28155 GCA_038064635.1 Patescibacteria group bacterium | reverse complement strand
CGAACTCCCGTCTCATCCTTGGCAAGGACGTGTTCTACCACTAAACCATAACCGCTTAGTTATGTATAATATAAAATAAAAGAACTAAATTATTATATTACTTTACTTCTTAATTTGCAATTCTATTTAGAACTATATTTAATAAGGTTTTTTAAAAAAACTAATTAAAAATAAATCTTTTTTGATTAAATAACCATTATACGCTATACTTTATAAGTTAAATATATTCCATGCACCCGTAGTGAAATGGATATCACGCCGGTCTTCGGAACCGTCGTTGGGGGTTCGAATCCCTCCGGGTGCACAAAAGTTTTGTCTTTAATGACCAATAAGCTATCCTATTACTAAATAAGGACTTACTAACAGACTGTGGATAACTATGTTGGTATTGTGTATAACGGACATTATGATCATGTCTTTTACGGAGGGTTTGTTGTAAATATCCTTATAAAACAAGGACTTTATTTTTTGACCCTTTATTAAGGCTGTTCCACATGAAACATTGCTTCCTTGTCAAACAAACACCCTTTTAAGGTTACACATGAAACAAATATTATATATAATATAGCTATGCCAAAGGTTTTTACCTCAAAAACCCAAAAAATAGGAGAAATAGGTGAAAATATCGCTGTAAAGTTTCTCGTGAAACATTGTTATTTAATAATTGATCGTAACTACACTAAAAAGTGGGGTGAAATAGACATAATAGCTGAGAAAGAAGGAAAACTCTATTTTGTTGAGGTAAAAAGCGTTTCACGAGTAACATTACCCTCATTTGTGGCACGTGAAACACTAAAAACAGACGTTTCTCGTGAAACAAAGGTAAAAAACGTTACACGTGGCACATTAGACAATAACGAGTATAGACCCGAAGACAATATGCATCCTTGGAAATTAAAGCGTCTGTCACGGACAATACAAACATACCTAGTGTCCAATAGAATTCAAGAAGAAAAAGGGTGGCAGGTGGACCTAATAGTAGTCTATTTAGATTTAACTAACAAAAAGGCAAAAGTAAATGTTATTTCTGATATTGTTTTATAAATTACTGTATACTATATAAATGGGAGAATTTAAGATGGAAAACCAATCTTTTGAGAATAGAAATGTTAGTGTAAATGAGCTAAAAAGACGACTTGTAGCTATTTCAGCTGAAAATAACAATAGAGTGAAGACAGAATATGGTAAAGCGAACCTACTAGAACAAAATGGATCTTTATCAATGGATGCATTTTCTGCTGAAAAAGGTGGTATTTACTCAAAAGAAGAGATAGAAGAAGACAAGAAAGAAATAAGGGAAGCTGAACTTCACTTTGCAGAAGTTGACAAAAGAGCAGATAAAAAAACTCAAGATATGCTCATTGCTGAATGGAAAGAAAGAAGAATAAAGCAAAAAAGTGGAAAAGTAGAGATGATGGTCACAATACTTTTAAACAAAGTATTGGGTGATGAATTCATTGTCATGCGTACTGCTGATTACGATGATTATTTTGCTGGGACAGATTTCATAATAGTAAATAAAAAAACAGGTAAAACAATCTGTGCATTGGATAGCGTAGCTGAAAATGATTCAAAATTGAAAGAAGGAGACACTCCAATGACAATAAAAAAATCAGACAAAACAATGGCTATCGTAGAAAAAGGTGGTGCAGATATTAAATACGGAGTAAAAATAAAAAATGGAGAAATGACCTTGGCTCCTCTTAAAAATATGCCTGTTTTTTATTTTGATGTTTCAGACCAAGAATATGATTCATTGTCTGAGAACACAATTAATAAAGAAGAAATTACAAAAACTGAATTAAAAATATTTGCATCTTTTATAACATCTCTCGCTGAACAAAGAAAAAATTTCTTATTAGCAGCAGACATAAAAAAGGATTCTGTTGTAAGTCAAAGAATTGAATCATTTGAACAAGAAACCTTAACTACCTTTGTTTCTATATTTAATAAAAGAAGATTAGAATTAAAAGACAAAAAATAGACTTGTACTGGATAAATAACTATAAAGTGCTATAATCTTTCTATTCGAGTTTAAATATTCGGGTGTAGTATACCGGTAGTACAAGCGCCATCATTTATGTGAGCGTTTAAACGCTGGATACTGTTGAGAAGTATTGAAATATTAATATTCGGGCTGTAGTATACCGGTAGTACAAGCGCTTTGGGAGCGTTTAGACTGGGTTCGATTCCCAGCAGCCCGACAAGGATTGAATTATTTAATCTTATTTGATAATATAAAAATATTGCGGGATTAGTTTAATGGTAAAATAACAGTTTTCCAAACTGTGGTTGGGAGTTCGATTCCCCCATCCCGCACAAAGTATAAAAAAATCTCATACCAATGAGGTTTTTTTATTGTAAAAATTTAAATAAAAAAGCCCGGCAGTCAAAGGGAGACTGCCGGGCAAATTTGGAACAGATTAAAAGAAAAGGTAATTTCTTCAAACAAAAAGCCCTAAGACATGATGTCGAAGGGCTAAGATGAGTTGTGTCACTAGAGGTGACTATATATTTTTACTAACGATAGTTAGTATTTGAAGAACAAGGTGTTGATAATAATCAACGTTTGGGTTTTGGGTGCTAAATTAATAGCAGGATTAAAAGTGTGACAATTGTCACAGTTTTGGGTGCCACATGGTGGCGAAGTTTTGACACGTTAGTGTCATTTTTTTCTATATCTAGAAGGGATAGATATAGGAAGCAGTATTCAAATTTTTAAATACTATTTCCTACATCTACTCTTCGATTTTTCGAACAACTCTTTATCTAATTTAATTATACTCCTTTTAAAAACTTTGCAAAAATAGTTATCCACAGTTAAATGAAATAGATAAATTATTTTCTACTTGCAAATAAATTGCATTTAGGATATATTCATATTATATGAATGAAGTATATCTATATTCTTTTGCAAGTGTCTTTGTAGTAAGCCTCCTATCTATGGTTGGGGTTTTTACTCTTTCATTGCAAACACACATTATTAAAAAATACATATCTATATTCATCAGTCTAGCCGTAGGAGCATTACTAGGGGATGCATTTATCCACCTTATACCTGAAGCGTTTGCAGAAAGTCCAAACACTACCATAACAGCACTTCTTATAATTTCTGGTATTTTTATCTTTTTTGTATTAGAAAAATTCTTGCACTGGCACCACCACGAAGACGATACAGATGAACATCATATCCACCCAGTAGGTAAACTCGTATTATTTTCTGATGGTATTCATAATTTTATAGACGGTATTGTAATCGGAGCTAGTTTTTTAATAAGTATTCCAGTAGGTATAGCTACCACTATCGCAGTCATTTTACATGAAATACCCCAAGAAATAGGGGATTTTGCTGTACTTATCCATTCCGGATATACAAAAAGTAGGGCTTTGTGGTTAAATTTCTTATCCGCACTCACTTCTTTGTTTGGTTTACTTTTTGTATTTACGATAGGAGATTTAAGTCTAAAATTTATTGAAATTATCTTACCTGTCGCCGCTGGAGGATTTATTTACATAGCGGTAGGTGACCTTATACCAGAAATCCAAAAAACAAAAGGTGGTAAATACTTTATATTACAGGTTGTTATGCTGTTAGTCGGTATCGGGGCAATGGTTGCTTTAACATTGTTAGAATAAAACTATTAAATTATACAGACCTAAACATAAAAATAGACGAAATTTTTCACCCTGCGCCCTTCCCGGATTACCGGTTGGGGCCCTCGGGCAGAAAAATTTCGTCTATTTTTATGTTACTTTATTTAGCCCAAGAATTATCAAAACCTGGGTTTTTTGCACCGCGAACCTCAAAGTGTAGATGTGGGCCAGTAGAACGTCCTGTATTTCCAACAGTTCCAATGATTTGTCCTTGGGCAACTTGCTGACCAATAGATACATATATTTCTGATTGATGAGCATAAAATGTCTGAATTCCGTTGTTTTCAATAATAGTTAAGTTACCAAAAGCACCATTCCAGCCCTTTTTAGCAAAGATAACCTTACCAGACATAGCTGCCTGAATAGAAACACCTGCTTTACCACAAGCAAGATCAACTGCATATCTATCATGTCTACCTTGACTTTGACGGCAAGGAATTGGCTTCAAGAAACCTCCTACATTCCTTCCTGAGTCTGCAGTATTAAAATTATTTGGAATACTACCAGTTTTACTTGAGCTTTTAACTTTTGCTAAAGGTGTAACAACTTTGACTTCAATTTCTGCACCTGGAATTATGAGTTCATCTCCAACAGAAAGTTTTGAATCGATGGTAAGGTCATTGTAATCAACAATATCTAGAACCTCAACTTTGTATTCTTTTGCAATACTTTTAAGTGTATCACCTTTTTCAACCTTATATTGTAAGCCTGAAACAGGAAGAATGATAAGAGTGTCTCCGACAGTAAGCTTCTTTGTCTTTAAATCATTAGCCCACATAATAGTGTTTACTGATACTTCATACATCTTTGCTATTTGCGCGATAGAGTCACCTGGTCTGACCACATATATACTTATTTGATCAAATGAGGGGTCTTTAGCGTCGGAACCGTCTGATACACCTAGAGGATTGGTTACTGGAGTAAGAGCATTATCGGTGATAGTTATATTTGCATCTTCTTTTACTTCATCTTCTTTTTCTTTCTTTTCTTGAATAGAAGCAGAGGTTACGTTGGCTTGAAGAAGAGACATGTTTTGAGAATTATTTATGGCTGAGTCACTTGAGATAGTCTCTGGAGCAGAGGCAGTAGCATCATTACCAAACAAAGAAGACAGGAAACTAGCTTCTACGGGAGTGGAACTAGCAAAAACCGTTAAACATAACGGCAACATCAGCATAGCTCGGAATATTTTAGAATGAGATTTTATAAAACAAACAAATTGTCGTAAGAATTCTTTCTAAACCTTATAAAATAAGGATAGAATACAGGGCGACCCTATTGTACTCATAAAAAAATTCTTGCGATGGTTACTGTCTTTCTGTCTGGCATCCATTAAGTCCTGCTCCTAGAAGGGGATGTACCCTCATGGATAGACTGCGCCTACCCGGGTACATATAAAGGGTAGCCCAATAGTGGGGGTAAGTCAACCTATATGGGGAAAACATTACATTGACAAATATATTAAAATTAGGTATAATATATCTACTTTTAAACTAAATTTAGTATTAAAAAACTAAAAGCTATATAATATATCTTATATGGGATTCGAACATAATGAGGAATCAACTAAAGAAAAAAGGACTTTTGAAACTACAATGGTCGCAGAAAGGAAACTTTCTGACTCTGAAATATTAGACCGTACTTTCTTCAAAAAGATAGAAGAGGAAGAAGGAAACATCTCAAACGAATTAAGACTTGAGAAGTTTAAATCTCTTTCCCCTGTTATGAGGGAAGCCTTATCTGTCACAGGTACTATCTTCAAAGAAGCAAAATTACCTTGGGCTATACACGGCTCTACTTCACTAGTTCTAGAAGGTGAAACCCATAAAAAACCAGACGATATCGATCTGGCTTTTGCTGATGTTGACTTTAAACCTGTATTAGCTAAATTCCAAGAATTAGAAAAAGAAGGTAAGTTAAAAGGCTTAAACTGGCAAGAAATGTCTGATTTTAAAGGCGTCCCCAACGGTTGCATGAGAATTGAAGCTGAAATAATAACAAGTGAAGGCACAATAAACATAGAAGCTTTTGCCCAAAACGTAGATACTTCCAAAAAACCTAATGGTATTAGTAACATTGGTCTCGAGACAATGGGAGTAAATGTATACAACGAAAACGGAGTTGAGATAAACTTTGCAAACCGTGAAGAGAATTTTAAGTTTTATCTACAAATGGCTGCAATAGAGTTACAAAAATACCAACTCGACAACTCTTTCATGCACAAGATAAAAAATAAATTTCCACAAAGACTAAACAACATCATCGCCATTCTAAAAAGACAACAAAGAGAGGACTTTGAAAAAAAGTTAAAAGAAGGTCTTGTCACAGAAGAAGAAAGACCAAACCCAGAAAATATCACAGACAAAGATATAACAAAGTTAATGTTCGAATTTGAAAAATACAATCTAAACCCTGCCCTTTTTGATAAATTTGCAAAATCAACAGATGCAGAAACAATAGATCCAGTAGACACGCTTTTCAAAAGGTTTGTTCGTTTTCAAATAACTAAAGAATCAAAACTAAAAGAAGGAAATGAAACGGAAGGATTCATTAAACAAAAAGGCGACAATAGGGAAGATGCACTAGATGTACTTACTCAAGAAGGCTTGATGGACATGACAGAAATAGCAAAAAACCATAAACAACTTCAAATGCTTCAAAAAGAATTTGATATATTATTTAAACTATGCGCAGAAGAAGATGAGTGTGACGAAGATGATAAGATCGTTTTAAACCATAAAAAAAGATTAATCCTTAAAAAAACAGGGGAAGTTTTAGGTGATATAAAAAATAAACGATCTAAATATGAAGGTTATTTAGAAATGATAAATTATACAGACAATAGAGACTTTATACCTTATGTCGCAATCCAAGAAACACTAAATAGATATATAATTCCTTCCATAGAGTTAGCAATAGCGTTAGAACAACAGATAGAACAAATGAAGGAACTAATATAAATAAATATGGATAATAATGAAGAAGAAATAAAAAAAGAAATATCCACAGATGTATATAAAAATTTCAAAGAAGCAAGACAAGCAAGTATAGAAATACATAACAGAATAAAAAAGCTGGGATATGAATATGTTTTGGAAAAATTAAAAAAATACGGCTTTGAAAAGCCCGAAGAATTTGCAAAAGAAATACTAAACTACCAATTAAAAGAATTACCAAAAACAAAACAAGAAAAAGATATAGACAATATCCGCAATGATTTATTAAAGAAGTTTTCCAACTAAATAACTGAAAATTTTTAAAAACATTAATAGCTAATAAATATTTAATATAAAAATGGAAAAACATAGATTTAACTTTGCTAAAATAGATAAAAAACCTAAACCTATCGAGCCCGGAACAATACACGAAAAATTAGCTAATATTGCAGCGAACGGTACAGTAGACAATACCGTAAACACAATAAACGCTCCGGCCAATGTTGAACCTATTGGAAATGACCCTTTTACTCCTTCTTATGTACATGAAGTCGGAGTACCTGTATATGAGACAAATAGTGCCTTGATACGAGCAGAACTTATTCAAATGGGGGTAGACATAAATGCTGTAAAGAAATTATCTCCAGAAGATGCGTGGGAAATGTTAAAAGAAAGAAAAGGAGGAGCTCCAAACGAACCAGAAAAAGTAGAGGAGTCTTTCAATCCAGAAACAGTGGTAAATAGTTTCATTGCTCAATACGGACTAGAGTCAATTTTACCTCTAGAATTTTTAAAACTATCTCCTGAACAAAAATTAAAAGTAATTCAAGATTTAAAACACCGTATCGTCGGCATAGTAAAGACAGATGCACAAACACAATACTCTGATGAACTTCGCGGGAAGATGGCTTCAAGCACCGGAGGTAATGTTTTGAATAAACTTTGGACTGGACTAAAAAATGCTGGAACAAGCATATCTGAAAGCGTAGTAAAAGAAGCAAGAATAAAAAATATTGAAAGTGAAATTTTCGTCACCTTACAAGCAACAGAAGATGGAAAAAAATTAATACTTGATGAGATCACTCAGCTTACAAAGATAAACGAGGAAAGAAATATATATATAGATAAAAACAATAAAGCTCAAATTGCTTTCGTTGGTGAATTCAATATAAAAGACCCAACACCTCAAGAATTAATTGAAATTGAAAAATTTAACGTTGCAGCAAATGCTTTTCGTGAAATGCCTTATGAATGGGGACAGGAAAGTAAATCTCTAGTTGGTGGAAACAAAAGAAAGTATGATGAAGCAAAAGCTGAATACGAGAAAGCAAGAAATGTAATACTTTTTATTAAAAATGAAAAAATTAAATTTCAAATGAACCCGGAAAGGGCACTACTGGAAGTATTAGAAATGGATAATGCTTTACTATTAGATCAACTTTTTAATACTCATCCAGAATTTGAAAAAGAATTTGAAAAATTATCCGAAGAAGCTGGAACAGGAGAACTTTTAAAAACAGCAGGAAATACTTTACAAACCTTAACTGGTGGAAAAAATCTTACAAACAAAGCTTTGTTTGTAATGGGTTATACCATGAGGGCTGGAGCAAAATATCTATCTGCCGGATCTTCTTTGACCGCAGTATCCGCTATGAGTGCACCAATAGTAGGAGCAGTTATAGGTGGTTTAAGAGCCCGTTTTAAAGTAAAACAAACCCTAGAAGAAAGACAAAAACAAGCAAGACAAGGTAGTAAAGATACTAGCGAAGAAAGAGTAGCCATTGCAGACTCAAAACGTTTAGCAAATAGGCTTTCTTCTTTATCAGATGAACTCGAGGCACTTTCTTTGCGCACCGATTTAGACGAAACAGAAAAAAAAGAAATGGCAAAAAAGTTAGAATTTTTAATTGTCAGCATAGAACATACACAAGGAAAAATTGAAAAAGGTCAGGTAAATTTTGGAGAAACTAAAGTTGCTTTATCTAACCAATTTGACTTAGTCAATTCTTTAAATAAAGCTTTAGTGATAAGAGAGTCTTTGAAGAAAGTAAGTGATACAGACGCAAGAAACAAAATATCAGGTTTACTATCTAGTATAGGAGAAAAGGTTGCAGAAAACACGTCAGAGGCACAGAAAAAATTCTTAGAAGAACAAGTGATCAAGGGGGCTTTAAGAGGAGCAGGGCTCGCAACTGTGGGTCACGTGGCTCGTGCTATTGGAGAAGAAATGGGTTGGTGGGGAAATATAAGTCATGCTCCAAAAATGGCCAAGATAGAAGTAGAACCAGAAACAATAGAAACAGCTCAACAAGAAGAAAAATTACTTGATCTAAATGATCCAGAGACATATAAAAATATAAAAATGGATCCAAAGGTTGAGGTAAAACTCACTCAAGAAGAGATAAATGCTGGAATGAATTATAGTCAGGACAAAGAAACTGGTGAGTGGATAAATAATAAAGAACCTGTAAAAACTCCAGAAGAAAACCTTGAACAACCAAAAGTGATAACAACGGAAACAACAGAACCTCCACAAGAAAAACCAACATTAGAAAAACTTGGCAATGGAGGAAAATCCCTGTCACAAGAAAATCAAACATCCACACCACAAGAAGAGGTCGTTCCACCACAAGAAGATCCTGCTCCAAATAACAGTACTCCAAAACAAACAGACCCGGAAAGAGCAAATAACAACATACTAAGAAAAGAAAAACCAAATAAACTTGGTGGCACCGAAACATCTCAAGAACACAAAGTTCCAGTACAAAAAAATCCAGAAACTCTACAAAATAGTAAGGTACCACTACAACAAGACCCCGAGGGAATTAATAAGGTTCCAGATCAAATAGACCCACAACAAGGTGGCGGTGTACCAACACAAGAAGATCCAAAAATTCCAAGAGAATCGGGTGTTCCAGCACAACAAGACCCAGAAATATTGAGTGTGAAAACAGGAAATTTGAAAATTAACGGACTTGAAGAACTTCCAGCATGGCAAGAAGTCAGAACTTTAAATGCTTTTGAATTTTACAAAAGTGGAATGTACAACAACTTAAAAGGTGATGAATTAAAAATATTCCAAGAATTACAAAAGGAATACAACGAAGCTTATGCAAAAGATCACATAGGCATAAACATAGGCGACCATAAGAATTGGACAGTAGAAGAGTTAATGCGAAAATGCCAAGAAGTAAATGGTCCAAAAATTGGATTAGACGAAGAAAACGCTCCTAGTATTTTTACTGAGACCAGTCAAGAAGAAATAGTAAGAATAAACCAAGCACCACAGGGTGACCTAGAACAACTTGAACCAAGTGAATTAGAAAAAGATGTTACAAAGATGCGATCAGTTTCTACTCAAGAACAACCAGCAAAACCAACAACAGTAGGATATAGAACAGAAAATGCTACTGGCTACGCTAATGGATCACAAGCAAAAGGGGTTGGACGTGCATTAAACTATGAAGAACGAAATCCAAAAAATCCTTACGACCTCTCAGGCAGAATGCTCACAACAATGGACCAAAAGTATACAAATATAAATATGATGTTGAGTCAAAGAATGGGCCCAACTACTTGGGAACAAGTAAGTGGTGCTCCAGCTTTTCGTGAAGTGGCCCTTGATGAAAATAAAATCATAGATCCAGAGCTCCAGAGATTTGTAAAATATCTTCATAAATTACAGATGTTAAACAGTACAGACGGTAAACCAGTAATGCCTTTTGAAGGAACTCTCACAACAGAAGCAGAAACAACAGCAGAATTTATGAAAAGAATGATATATCTAGCGGGTTCAAGAGGTAGAGCAGATGCAGCTGGGCTGTAAAATTTATAAATTAAATAAAATTTAACTCACAAAAAACGGAATTTATTCCGTTTTTTGTTTTATAAAAACACTTATCACTTTGTATGTTATATTTAATGTCATGGAACATTTAAATGGACTTAATGATATGCAAAAAGAGGCGGCTATCCATATAAATGGCCCACTTCTTATTGTGGCAGGAGCAGGAGCAGGAAAAACAAAAACAATAACTCACCGCATAGTAAACCTTATAAAAAATGGTGTAGCTCCAGAAAAGATACTCGCAGTAACCTTCACAAACAAAGCAGCCAAAGAGATGCGGGAACGTGTCATAGCTGAAATAGAAAAAAACGCAAAGGGGCAAGACAAAATACCTTTTGTCTCTACTTTTCACTCTTTAGGAGTATATATAATCAAAGAAAATGCTCACATTCTAGGGCTTACAAAATATTTTACTATTCTCGATGACGGGGATACTACTTCTATTGTTAAAGAAATCATGAAAGAACTAAACGTAGACCCAAAACAATATGATCCAAGAAAAATAAAAAACATAATCAGTAGAGAAAAAGGTAAATTTATAAAGTTGGAAAATTACGCAGAGAGGGTAGAAAATTCAAATGATTATGTTGGAAAAATAGTTGCAGAAGTTTGGAAAAAATACGAAGCCAAAAAGAATCAAGAAAACTCACTAGACTTTGATGACTTACTACTCAAAGCAGTAACCCTTTTAAAAGAAAACGAAGTTGTCAGAAAATATTATCAAGAAAAATGGGATTATATACACATCGACGAGTATCAGGACACAAATGAAGTCCAATACTTGATGAGTAAATTACTAGCAGAGAATAATAAAAACATCTGCGTAGTTGGAGATGCAGACCAAAATATATATTCTTGGAGAGGAGCAAATTTGAAAAATATTTTAAGTTTTGAGAAAGATTATAAAGACGCAAAGATAGTGACTTTGGAACAAAATTATCGTTCCACTCAAAATATACTAGAAGCAGCTAATGAAATAATAAAGAAAAATAAATACCGACCTGACAAAAATCTTTTTACCAAAAATGCTCAAGGTGAGAAAATATCTCTTTACGAAGCCGTCGAAGAATCTGACGAGGCAGATTTTGTCGCGACAAAAATTATAGAACTCTGGGACAAATCCGTCAGCTCTGTCGGCAGTAACTTTTCTCAGGTCCTCGGGTCTCCTCGCCCTAGCGTTCCACTTCGGGCTCGGCCAGACCATTCGAAAAGTTCTACCGACGACGCCAATATTCTCTCTGAGATAGCGATACTGTATAGAGCCAACTTTCAATCTAGAATATTAGAAGAAGCCTTACTAAGATACAACATACCGTACCAAGTATTAGGTATAAAATTCTTTGAAAGAAAAGAAATAAAAGATACCCTTGCATATCTACGTGCAGCACTCAACCCTGAAAATCTTTCCGATATAAAAAGAATCATAAACTTCCCAGCTAGAGGAATAGGGAAGACCACTCTTCTAAAGCTTTTCTCTGGAGAAAAAGATAATTTACCTATTAAAATGCTCATAAAAATAAACAATTTTTATGAGTTATTAAATGAAATAAAAAATAAAATAGAAACTGAAAAAATTTCTGATGTAATAAAATTTGTAATTAAAAAAACAGGTATTGAAAATGAGTTGTTAGAAGGTGGTGAAGAAGGGGCAGAAAGACTTGAAAATATAAAAGAGCTTGTGACTCTTGCTTTAAAATACGACAATTTAGAAGAAGGACGTGGCGCAGAAAAGCTTTTAGAAGATGCATCTTTGGCTTCTGACCAAGATTCTATAATGCTAAGTGAAGAAAAGAATAAAGAGAAAGTGAATGGTGTAAAACTAATGACAGTGCACGCATCGAAAGGTCTTGAATTTAAATATGTATTTATAACAGGACTCGAAGATGGACTTTTCCCTCATTCAAAAATGGGCGATAGTAAAAGCGCAGAAGACAGCGAGGAAGAACGTAGACTTTTCTACGTAGCACTTACTCGTGCAAAAGAAAAATTATTTTTATCTTTTGCGAACTTTAGAACAATATTTGGTTCTAGACAGATAAATTCACCAAGTGAGTTTATAACTGACATTCCACCTGATATCATAGAAAGAGGGGACGACAATCCAAATGTAAAAACAATTTATATTTAAACTTATCATAAAGTTATCAAAATTTTCTCAGGTCCTCGGATCTCCTTCGCCAGTAGGCTCGGCCAGACCATTCGAAAATTTTATAACTTTATTCAAATATCATGAAAACACACAAAGCAAAAAAATCTCTTGGACAAAATTTCTTAAAATCTGAACTTGCACTAAGAGAAATAATCAAAGCAGGGGAAATAAAAAAAGAAGATGTAGTCCTAGAAATAGGCCCAGGCAAAGGAGCTCTCACAGAGAGACTCCTAGAAAATTCTGACCATGTCATAGCCATAGAAAAAGATAGGGAGCTTTTTGTTTTTCTACAAGAAAAATTTAAAAAAGAGATAGAAAATAAAAAATTAACTCTTCTAGAAGAAGATATTCTTCTATTCAAAGTAAAAGAAAAAAAATATAAGATACTCGCAAACATTCCATATAACATCACAGGTGCAATATTAAAAAAGTTTCTTACAGAAAATATCCAACCGAGCCTCATGGTACTCATGGTTCAGCATGAAGTAGCAAAGAGAATCGTAGCAAATGACAAAAAAGAAAGTATCTTGTCTGTATCTGTTAAAACTTACGGAACTCCAAAAATGATAATGAAAGTACCGGCTAGATATTTTTCCCCAGCCCCAAAAGTAGACTCAGCAGTCATAAAAATAAGTAATATATCAAGAAATATTTTTAACGAAAATCATATAAATGAAGACGTTTTTTGGGAAGTCATCCATGCTGGTTTTGCCCATAAACGTAAAATCCTCAAAGGAAATTTAAAAAATCTTAATAAAACAACAAACTGGTCAGGGATTTTAGAAAAAATTGGGTTAAAAGAAAATATCCGAGCAGAAGACTTATCTTTAAAGAATTGGATTGATTTTATTTCTTTAATTAAATAAACTTTCTACTTTTACTTTAAAGATAATATGGTACAATAAAACCATGCATAGTAAAATCACAAAAATTTCCGTAGGATTATTTTTTCTATCTTTTTTTTCTATTATTCTTCTAGAAAATGCTAACGCAGGTCTCACCGGTCAAATTTTTGCTGGAGATATAGTGGGAGTAGAAGCCACACCTAAAGCAACTGAAATAAGTGCTTTAGAAAAAACAGGTTTTGTATGTGCTACACCCGGTACTAGTTTTCAACTAACTCCACGGTACCTCAAAAAACAAACAGAAACAGCTTTCATGATACCCGCTGGTGTAACATCAAGAAACAAGCAAGAGCTTCAAAATAATCATCTAATAATAGGAGAGTATAGTGGTAAAACGACAGTCACTTGTATTTTAGAAGCAGTTCCTCCCGTAGAAAAAACTGTTGTTTTAAGTACAGTAAAGTGGTACGGAAATGTAATGAAAAAATCCATCTAACAAACATTTACACTTATGGAAAAAATATCTGAATATATAAAGACATTACATAAAAAATACGAAAAATACCTACCTAGTAGGAAGTTTACTAGAATAATATTTCTAACTTTTATCATACTTGTTGTTCTTATAACATTGTTTTTCTTCCTATCCAAGAAGGAAAGCTTTAATATAAAGGACAACCAAGCAAATTTAAAGACTGAAGATCAGACAGTTTTGGAACTTATTCAAAATGACACAGACGGAGACACCATTCCAGACTGGGAAGAAGCTCTTTGGGGAACGAATAAATACAAGAAATCTACTTTTGATGGGATAGAAGACAATCTATATATAGAAAATAAAAAAAAGGATTTAGACATCGAACAAGAAAGAGGGGATAAAACCCTTACAGAAACAGATAAATTTGCTCGTCAATTTTTTAGTGCTTATGCTGCTCTAAAAACTTCAGGTGAAATAGACGACCAAACCATAAATAGTTTTTCAAATGCTTTAGGTCAAAACATGACTAATCCAAATATCCAAAATCGCTACACAGAAAAAGATATAAAAGTTAGTGCTCTAGAAGACACCGAAGACGCAAGGATAGACTACTATATAACATTAAAAAAGTTATTTGAAACATACAGTGCAAAAGGACTAGGAGATGAATTAGATATCGTAAACAACGACCTTACTGTATATTCTTCAACAAACAAGAATACAGGTCAAAACCAGGAATTGTTAATAATAGCTCAGGCTTACAAAGACTTTGCAGAAAAGGTAATAAAAGTTTCTGTACCAGAAAGTTTGGCTGTACATCACTTAAAGATAGCAAATAGTGCAAATAATACAGGCATTAGTGTAGAAAATATGACAAAAATCATCAACGATCCGCTTGTCGGACTTTCAGGACTTTCCCAATATGAGAAATACAGCGATGATTTAGTCACAGCAGTAGAAGAACTAGAGACAGCTTTATAATAATAAGTTATAATAATAATTAGTTAGTTTGTCGTAATGTTTTTAAAAACAGCAAGGTGGGTAAAAAATATTTAAAAAATTTTATAACTTTGTTTTTAATCTTAAGCTTCGTTACGACGCCTTATTTATTATTTGTAAGTGAAGTACAAGCACAAAATACTAGCGGATATTCAGGTCAAGGTATTTCTGGTTATCTAAAAAATGTTGGACCAGTAGTAAAACAACTACCTCTCTGTAAAGGAAAAATAGGAGGAGCAGTAAAAAGCTTATTTGGTGGAGCAGCCATAGGTAAAGCAGGGGAAGCTTTGGGAAAAATTGGAGCAAAATTAGGTTTAACAGACAAAATAAAAGAAAAATCAGAAGAAACTGAAACTATACCAGTAAACTTTACAGAATCCACAGATAAAAAATTATCTGAAATACAAAGACAAACTACTGAAACAGGAAAAAGTGTAAGTTCTCTAGAAAAGAACGATACTTGTCTAAAAAGTATTGGTAGAATGGTTATAAAACTAATGCTCCAAAAAATAACCGTCAGTACAGTAGCTTGGATAAATGGCGGTTTTGAAGGAAAACCTCTTTTCTTGCAAAATCCAGCTAAATTCTTTGAAGATGTAGCAAAAAATGAAATTCGTGCTTTCGCGCTTGAAATAAACGACCCTTCTCAGTATCCTTTTGCTAAAGATTGGCTGAAAAGCCAAGTAGCAGCTTATAATAGAAAGTTTGCAGACAACGCAAGATATTCTTTGAATGAATTAATAAATCAAACAACACCACAATACAGTGCTCTAGATTTTAATCAAGACTTTTCACTAGGAGGATGGAATGCTTGGACTTCACTTTCTTCAGTACCAGCAAACAACTCATTAGGATTCCAAATAATGGCATCAGAAGAATTTCAAGCTAGAACACAAGGTACAAGAAAACCGGTAGCCGAAAAAATACAAAAAGCATTAGACCAAGCAAATGGATATTTGGGAGACGAGCGTTGTGCTGATCCAAAAAGCGTAACAAGAGAAATGCATAATGCTGCTTTAATAGAAGGAGAGAAGGAGTACTCTGGTTCTGATTATATTGATAATGACCATGATGGAATATCAGACAACGGTGGAGATAATAACGTTGTTATTTTAGATCCAAACGATAATGATGGCGACGGCATACCAAATGGTCTAGATTCTACTCCAGACAACGTTGTTCATGGACAAGCTACTGGATACATAATTGGAACTTGTAAAAAATGGGAATACGTTACACCTGGTCAGATGGTAGCAGAAGCAGCAACAAAAGCTGTAAATTATCCAGATAACAATCTTTTAAAAGCGGACGACTTGAACGGTGCGATAGCAGCGATTCTTGATGCCTTGGTAAATAAATGGACAAGCGATCTTACTGCAAAAGGTTTTGCTGCATTCTCAAACGAAGGAGCGAGTGGTGACCTTGTGCTTGATTATGATCATATAAACGGTTATCAAGGAGATTCTCAAACAGAAAAAGATTTCCCTTCATACCAACTAGGTAGCAACTGGCTTCAAGAACACCCTGATTTCAATATTCGAACAGACTTAACTCAGGCTGTTATTGATGAACAAAGAATTTATATTGAAAAACTTGAAAAGCAAAATATTGCTATTCAAAAATTAATAAAATCAACAAGACAATTGGACTATTGTGTTCCGGGCCCAAATCCAAAATGGGAGCAAACTTCCAGTGTTGATAATTTTTATGATTCTATTAAAGTAACCCAAAGAAATACAGATTTACAAGATACTGCTTTAGCTATATATACAGCTTTTGATATCACTGGCATATTCTCAGGTATTGCCACAACAATAATAGAAAAACAACATGAAACAGAGGTAAAAGTAAGAATTGCTACATATCTAAGTGAGTTATTTGAAGTACACATATATGGTGCTGGTGGAGTAAATATAGGTGGTGGATTTATTGGTATTGGTGAGACAGATGATGGTATTGAAAAAAATGATTTTGGTGACCGTGGAGTTCAAGATCAAGTCTTAGACGAAGGGGACATTAGAAATCTAGTAGAAAATACTTTTGAAAGTTATCGATACAACGTATACAGAATATATTTCAACGGAGTTAAATCTATGGCACCTATGCCTCTAGTCACTTCTGAGTCTAGGGCAGAATTTGCAAAAATAGACGGCTACGAACAACTCGCTGAAGATAACTTCGAAGAAATAACTTTCAAAAAGAGTGTCATCATAAGACTTGCTCAAATAAAAGACGCAATAGATGCTCTTGGAGGAATAAATGCAAGTGATGATGAATTAAAATCATGGATAGCTTTCTTTGGAAGACTTACAAAAGACATGGTAACAGGTGATGATATTGCTGAAGCTGATAGTCTACTAAAAGAACTCATTAGCAAAGAAGAATACATCTATAATGACTTATTAAAAGGTCCTGGTGGTTGTGAAGAGGAAATGTTGAGAATCTTTGACAACGATAGACCAGCGTACAGTAAATATTACCGCAGACAACCTTACGCTTTACCTATTTACTATCTATATGGTGAAAAACCAAACAGTACTACATGGGGACCCGCAAACCCGTATATACATACTCCTTGGAATGAGTACGATATAAAACATTGGGACAGAAGTGAAGGATTCTTATATGGTATGGTTTATTACAACAGATGGGCAGGACCAGATGGAGACATGGAACCAGTTGGAGGCTCAGGTCCACTAAATAGTAGATTAGACTTATGCCCAGAATACATCCAATATCCAGAAGATGTAACTGATGGTGCTACTGACGTAGATGGTAATGGTGCTTATGTAGAACTTTCTTTACCAAGTGGAGTAAGCACAAATGGTACACCCATAGACATAGGAGGACTTGAACCAAAAGGATTCGGCAATGATGATCCACCAAACCATACACCAGACAACCAGATAGCTCTTGGAAAAGATTTTAGAAATGTATGTGGAGTTGTCACACGTAAGTTTGAAAAGATATTTGGTATTTATTAATTATTTGTGTTTAGTTAAAAATGATAAAAAAAGTAAGTAAAAAAATAATCAGTTTATTCGCTCTAATTTCATTATTATTGCCGTATGTTTCTTTTGCTTCTTTAACCATCTCCACAGACCCTGCAACAAACATAACTCTAAACACAGCAAGGCTAAATGCCACAGCTATCGTATCTGGCCAAAATGCATCTGTGAAATTCAGATATACCACTTCAGTTTCTAATTCTTGTAATGGAATGTTAGGGTTCACAGAGATAAATGGCTCACCAAACCCTATAAACTTCCCTGGAACAATACACGTAGAAGCAAACATCGGGGGACTTATAGGAGGAACAACTTATTATTTCTGTGCTCTCGATCAAGGAAATAATGTTTACGGAAATGTACGGAACTTTGTAACAACAGGAAATCCACCTCCACCTCCTGGAGGTTTTCCTACTGCTATTACGGAAGGAGTTAATTCAATAACTTCAACAAGTGCTAATATACAAGGTGCCGTAACCTTTCCATCTGGCTATTCAGGTACTGTGTTCACTTATTTTAGATATTCTTCTACAAACCCAACATCTTGTAATAATACTTTTGGGACAGCCACCTCTTTTAACACAAAAAGTGCTACTGGAAATTTTAATTCAAACATATCTGGATTAATATCAAATACAAAATATTGGTATTGTGCAATTGTTGGTAGTACTCCAGTTGGAGGCTCACCTATTAGTTTTGGAATGTTAAATTTCTTTACCACAGGAAGTACTTCTGGTGGTAACAACAATAATAATAACAACAGTGGGCCAAATGAAATAAATAATGTGGAAACTCATGCCATCAGCGGACTTACAGATACAAATGTAATACTCAGAGGCTCAGTACAAACAACAGGCAATGTTGCTTACGCCTACTTTAGATATTCCAAAGTAGAGAAACCTCCTATTTTTTGTAATGAGATATTCGGCTCTGATATGCTTTCAGCCACAGCGACAACTCCAAACATATCTGGAAAAGTTTCTAGTGGAACAAACTTTTCAGCAGACGTAAGTGGTCTTGAGCCAGACACTCAGTATTCTTATTGTGCGGTTGTTTCGAACAGTGCCTTAAATCCAACAGAAATAGATTATGGGGGAGTGGTAACTTTTCATACTGATCCTTGCCAAGAATGTCCTCACACCACCGTCATCACATATCCACCTACAAATGTAACAACAAAATCAGCTACCTTAAAAGGTAGCTATGGATCAAGTAGAAAAATAAAAACATATTTTGAGTACAAAAGAAACAATTTAATCTCCAGTTGGATAAAAGTTGGCGAAGAAACACATGATGCAAGAAGCTATGCCAATATGAAATTTGACATAGATGACTTAATACTTGATAAAGAATACAAAGTAAGAGCAGTAGCAGAGACATTACCTTCAACCAATAGTGGTAGTATATTACCTACACAAACTTTTTATGGCCAAGAGTTAACATTTAAAACAAGATTAAAAGATGCTAATTCTTACACAGGAACACCTTATGTGCCAGGAAATGGCGTTGGTAATGATGGTAATGGAAACAACCTACCTAGTTGTACTGATGGAATACAAAATGGAGATGAAACAGGTGTAGACATAGGTGGTTTTTGTTCTACTGGCGGAGGTTACGATACCGCCACTTGTTACGATGGAATACAAAATAGTAATGAAACTGGTATTGATATAGGAGGACACTGTTCTTCTGGTAATGGAAACACTACTACTGGTACAAATGGAAACAATGGTATAGACCTTAGTGGTAATGGTAATGGTTCAGGTGTGTGGACGGGAGGTACTGGCATAGGTTTTGGTAATGGATCTGGAACTGGTGTGGGTACTTGGACAGGTACATGGACAGGAGGTAGTGGCTCAGGTACATACACTGGTGGAGGAAACGGTTCAGGAAACTGGGTAGGAAGCAACGGTACTGGTGCTACAATATTTGCTGGTATGACTGGAACAGGAAATTGGACAGGAGGTAATGGAAACGGTACCTGGAGCGGATTAGGTGGAACTCAAAATGGACCAGTAGGTGGAGCATGGAGTAATGCTTCTGGTTCTGGCACCTGGACAGGAAGTTGTACAAATGGAGTATGTACAGGAACATGGAATAGTAGCAATGGAGGAAACCCAGGCGGTACTTCAAGTGCTAATGCTTCAGGTACATGGACAGGAAGCAACGGAACCGGTGCTGCAATATTTGCTGGTATGACTGGAACAGGAAATTGGACAGGAAGCAACGGTAGTGGTACTTGGACAGGAAATGGAGGAACTCAAAACGGACCTATCTCAGGAACTTGGGCTGGAGCAAACGGAGCTGGAACTTATCTAGGAAGTTGTACAAATGGAGTATGTAGTGGTACTTGGACAAACACCAGCGGAACAGGTGGTCCAGGACTTGCCGGAAATGGAAATGGTGCTGGTACATGGGTAGGAAGCAACGGTACTGGTGCTACTATATTTGAGGGAGTTACCGGCACAGGAACATTTGGTGGAGGAACATGGAATGGAGTAAACATGAGTTCTAATAACGGAGGTGGTCTTTCAGATGAAAACTTACCACCATTACACTTAGGGGATACAGCAGAACCCCCATCTGATGCAATAGTAAGATACCACGAAGGAGTAGAAACTGTATTCGCAAGACAAATAGTGCGCAAGACAAATCTAGCTAAAAAGTATGGTTATGTAGAAGGAACAAACCTTCAGCAATTTGCTTGGGACTTAGCTCACGTATTAGCTAAAAACTTTGGATATGTAAACGTAGACGGACAAGAAATTCGTGTTAGCCGTCCTGATGTATCAGCTTACGAACTACGACAAATAGGAAATACAGTAACAGTATATGAATACTATAAGAACAAAATCATAGATATCAGAAACATTTATTCAACATTCAAAAATAAAAACCCGTATGAGTATTATTTCAGAAAAAAAAGATAGAAGAAAATTAAAAGTTATACAGTAAAAAGTATATAAAGTATTTCAATCTTGTAGTAGAATATAACTATAAGAAAAATGTTTGCAAATTTGTTTGTGTGTTCACAAAGAATGAAAAAAGCTTTATCGAAAACTTTAATAGTGCTAGTCGTGATGAGCATTTTCATGTCGCCTTTTAGTGTTTTCTTTCAAGCAAATAATTCATCTAAAGTATCAATAGAACAAAATAAGGCGTATGCACAGAATTTTCAAAGTATTCTTCCAGGAAGTTCTCTACAATACGTTTCTTCTAGTCAAACAACAGCCGACTTTAAGTATGAAATAAAAAACCCAAACGCAGAAATGAATGCGGTTTATCATGTTAATTTTTTAGGACCTACTCTTGGAGGTTTTCGAACAAACTTCATGTATATTGTCATTTTTGACAATTCAAATAATGTAGCAGGTTATTTGAATATTTCTTCGGACGCAATATCAGCTTTAACAAACAATGGAAATATTTGGCCTCAAACTTGGTCAAACCAACTTTCAGTAGGAAACTTAACAGCCGGTACAGCTTATACAGCAAAGATTTATTATCAAGCAGTGGCTGCTGGACAAGGAGGAGGAGAGAATCTTTTTAATTCTACTGATAAAGATTGGTATTTTATACAAGGAACCGAAGCAAGTTTTACTACACCAGCAGATGGACAACTACAAAATGGAAATTGGCAAGCAAGCTCTACTAGTGCAGGACTACAGATAAGTGGTCGTTACGGCTTAGGTTGTAGTTTTGGAATAATAGGTGAGATGAATTTACCTGGTTGTGTAGCTCAACTTTTTTACACTTTATGGGAAGCATCTGCTTGGATTGCTCGCGCAGCTGGAAGTCTGCTCGACTTTTTTGTTTTTTATTCCACAAGTAGCACTTCTTACGGGGGAGAATTCGTAGACAAAGGCTGGGCAGTAGTTCGTGATCTAGCAAACATAATGTTCATAATCGTTCTTATATATATAGCCATAAAAACAATATTTAGCTTAAGTGTGACAGACAACAAAAAACTCATCAGCTGGATCATAATCATGGCTTTGATTATAAATTTCAGTCTCTTTATTACAAAAGTTGTCATAGACGCTTCAAACATTCTGGCCAAAGTTTTTTATAATCAAATAAACCCAGTTTACAAAAATGGTGAATCAGCTCCCGCAGGAGGAGAAAAATCTATTTCCATACAGATGGTAAAGAAATATGATCCTCAAGCAATCATCACAACAAAAGCTGCATATGACAACAATATCGGCTTATTTATATTTATAACAATACTGTTACTTCTAATAACACTATATACAGCTTATATTTTCTTTGTTGTTGCATTACTTTTTGTGGGAAGAGTTATTACTCTGTGGCTTTTGATGATTTTTTCACCTATGGCTTTTGCTTCTCATGCTATGCCTAGCACTTGGGAAATAGGAAGTATAGGACATAAAAAATGGTGGCCGGAACTTTTCAGAGCTGCATTTATGGCACCTATTTTTATCTTCTTTTTATATTTAATTGTACTTTTCTTGAGTACAGGACTAGGTGCTACTTACGCTGACAGTT
This sequence comes from Patescibacteria group bacterium, assembly GCA_038064635.1. Lineage (GTDB taxonomy): Bacteria > Patescibacteriota > Minisyncoccia > Phycocordibacterales > UBA9973 > UBA9973. The sequence continues at coordinate 5,730 of JBBTSS010000016.1, read as the reverse complement.
CTGAAACAATGCAAAAATTAATGCATACAATTATTCCTTTTCTCCTGTTGTTTGTGCTACTTTCTAAAGCAAAAGACATGGCTGTCGAATACTCTGGAGATGCAGGAAAAGCAATGATGGGTATTACAAAGATGGTAGGTGGTATAGCAGGTGGAGCTGTTGTAGGTGGCGCAGCACTTGCTGGCACAAGACTAATTGGAGCCTATGCAAATTCCAAAGTAAGTGGTGCTTCTGGTGAAAGACTCAAAGAGAGAGCAAATCAAAAAGGAATGGGTGGTTGGATTGCAAAACAACAGTTAAAGGCTTTAAATTATGGATCTAAAGCTACTTTTGATGTACGAAAGACTGCGTTAGGTTCAAAAATAACAGCTGGAACTGGAATGGACTTCCAAGGTTCTAAGATAGTAGGATTGGGCTCTAAAGAAGGAGGATTCAAAGGTGCACAAGATAGACAAAAAGATATTCTCAGAAAAGAATCAGAGCTCTACAAGACAAGTATGTCTGATAAAGACGTTACAGCGTGGTCAGAAGAAAGAATGCTTAAATATCAAAAAGACAGAGCTGCTGCCGTTGATAAAGATGCATTTGATCAGACTCATGAACCTCCAAAAATGTACACTAAAGCTGATGAGCTAAACAAAGATAGACTAAAAGACTTCCAAGACAGACTTGGTCAGACAGACTTACTTGGTTCTCTTGCACACAGTGCAGCAGCAGTCACCGTGGGTATGGTAAATAAAAATAACTTTGGTGAAGGAAATAATGCTATCGCTTATAATAAAATACACAAAGAAGAAGCAGAGAGGACTGCTCGTCTTGATGCTGCAAAAGCTGGAAGAGAATTTAACAAAGAAGCTTTTGATTCTGCGTATGTACCACCAACTGATTTTGATGAGAAAATAGCAACCAAGATAAACAACGGCAGGACAAAAGCTGCTAAGATGATTATAGGTGGTGCAGCTGCTGTTACATTAGGTGGAATTACCGGAGGTGTACCAATAGGAAATATAGTCGGCGGCGGTATGGCTTATGGTCAAAGTACTCTAGATACAGGAGCAGAAAAGAAACTTTCTTCTGAGATAGATAAAGAGTTGTCCGGAAGAGCTAAGATCGATGACAGAATTATCAAATTAGATACCTTGATATCAGAACAAACTGCTATTAAAGAAAAAGGTAAGGCTATCAAGTTTGAAGTGAGAGATACCAATGGCAATCTAATGTCGACAGAAGATGTAGTGAGTGGAGATGGTAAAATAAATAAAGAAGTTCTAAATGATAAAGTTGTAGAAAATTCTGTCGAAGTAAAAAGTCTAAATATAGAACTTGAAACACTTACAAAGAAATTACACGAAGCTGGAAATGCAACTGACTACGAAGCAAGGAAGACAGAACTAAGAGGAAAGATGGCAACAGGTACAATCACCAAAGCTGAGACAGATGAACTAACAGACCTAAACAGTAGAGTAAGTACACCAGTAGACACAACAGAAATAACAAGAAAAATAAACGAGACAAAAGCAAAGCTTACAGAAAAAGTAAAAGAATCTGAAACATTAACTTCTCTAAAAACTGTTGACGAAAAAATAGGAAATGCAGACAAAGAAAAAACAGAACTAACTGGCAAGAAATCAGAAATAGGTAAATAATAAGGGAAGTATGGATTATGAGGTATAATTAAAACACATGGAAATAACAATAGAAGAATTACAAAAAAAATTTGAAACCTTACCTGATGACTTAAAGTGGGCTATTATGTCTGCAAAAGTAGATGAAAAGGTTATTGATATTGGTAAAGCCAATAGTTTAAATGTACAACAAATGGGTCAACTTTCTCTTGAAACACAAGCGGTTATGTTTGGTTATACTCATCCAGATAAATTTTCAGAATCTATTAAAGCTAGTTTAAAAATACCAGATGAAAAAGTAAAAATACTATCAAATGCTATTAATGAAAGAATTTTAAAAGGAATTAGAGAGCAGTTGATGAGCTTACAAAATACAAAAAAATATAAAGAAATAGAAATAGAAACACCTATCAAACCGGAAATATTACCCGACCTAAAAAAAGAAAATGAGGTTTTAAAATCAGCTGGTATAGAAGTAGTAGAAGAAGATAATAAAACAGCTGAAATTCCACAAAAAACAAATCCTGGAATTTCAGCTCAAAAACTGGCAGAGCCTTTCAAGATGGCAAAAACACAAACAGAGTATTCTTTAGGAAATATAACAAAACAAGACAGTGGGGTGAGTATAAAAACAGAACCAAAAACAAAAGACCCATACAGACTCGATCCAACTGAGTAGTTTTTTTATTGATTTACTATTACAATGTATATGTGCGCATTCTTTAAAGATAACTAGTTTATAATATGCAATTTAAAGTTCCACAATTTCTAGATATTGAAGATAAAATATTTGGACCATTCACTTTTAGTGAATTCGTCTATTTAGCAGGTGGGGCAGGGTTGTGTTTTGTGGTATACAAACTTCTTGGTCTTTTATTGGGGTTATTACCTATAATTGCAATCATAGCTTTTTCTTTGGCTTTAACTTTTTATAAACCAAATAGTAAGCCTTTTATTTTTATGCTTGAAGCGGGTGTAAAATACGCTTTCCAAGACAAGCTTTTTATATGGAGAAGAAAAGTAAAGAAAGTTAAAAAAACAAAACAAAACATCAGTCACGAAGTAGTAGAACATCAAATAAACACTCCTAGGCTCGGGCACAGCAAGTTGCGTGATTTAGCATGGAGTTTAGATGTTTTAGATTTAAAAAAAGAATCACCAAATAATTAACAATGGCACTCAACGCAAAAGCAACTCAAGAGTTTGTACCAATCAAGGAAGTCCGTGATGGTGTTATTGTATTGAAAGATGGGGGACTAAGAGCCATAGTACTCGCAAACTCAGTAAACCTTTCCTTAAAATCAGCAGATGAGCAAAGGGCTACCATATTGCAATTCCAAAGTTTTATAAACACCCTAGACTTTTCTGTACAAATATCTATCCAATCCAGAAAACTAGACATCAGACCATACCTAGTCTTGCTTGAGAATAGAATGAAAGTACAAAATGAACCACTCCTTAAATTACAGACAAAAGAGTATATAGAATTTATAAAAAACTTTACAGAGACAGTCAGTATTATGACAAAGAGTTTTTTTGTGGTTGTACCTTACACCCAAATAAGCATTCAATCAGAAACAGATTTTTTTAGTAAAATGTTTAACAAAAAAGATAAAAATAAATTAAAACTTGAAGCTGAGTTAGATTTTGAAGAAAAACGCTCTCAATTAGAACAAAGAGTAAGTGTCATTCAACAAGGTCTTTCTCGTTGTGGTATTAAATCAGCACAACTAGGGACAGAAGAAGTTGTAGAAGTGTTTTACAAAGTTTTCAATCCTGGTGAATTAGAAGGAAAAATAGAGTTAGAAAAACAAGCTCAGTAACTTCTTTTTTATTTTTAGCTTGTGAGTGAATGTTTTTTGCGATAAAATACTAATAGACTAAAAATAAAAATGGGAATTTTTGATACATTACTAGGTAAAAAAGAAGACGGAGCTAAAGACGGCATGAATGCCTCTGTTTTGGCTGTAATGCCGGAAGAGATTTATGAATCTGCAAATCTTGAACTCCAAGACATTATTGCTCCTTCTGCCTTAAAGATAGGCCCAAAGTCATTAGACCTAGGGGACAAGATAGCCCGTACTTTTTTTATTATTTCATACCCTCGTTTTCTTATAGATAATTGGTTTTCTCCTATTATAAACCTAGATAAAGTTTTTGATGTAGCTATTTATATTCATCCAATAGACACTTCTGTGGCACTCCGACAATTTCAAAAAAAAGTTGCGGAAGTTCAAAGTCAAATAAGCGTCCGAGAAGCAAAAGGTGTTGTTCGTGATCCAATGCTCGATACTGCATATCAAGATCTCGAAGGGCTTCGTGATAGCCTTATTCAAGCGCAAGAAAAAATGTTTGATGTTGGTGTATACATAACAATATACGCAGACAATGACTTGGAGCTTTTTAAAGTAGAAAATGAGATTAAATCAATCCTTGAGTCAAAACTTATCTATATAAAACCAGCCCTTTTTCAACAAGAAGAAGGTTTTAAAAGTGTGATACCAACAGGTAATGATTTAATCAAAATACATCAAAAACTAAATTCTGAACCACTTTCTAGTATTTTTCCTTTTGTTTCATTTGACCTTACTTCAGATAAAGGTATCCTTTACGGAATAAACAGACATAATTCTAGTTTAGTTGTTTTTGATAGATTTTCTTTAGAGAATTACAACTCTGTTACTTTCGCAAAATCTGGTTCTGGAAAAAGTTATGCTACCAAATTAGAAATACTTCGTTCTTTAATGTTTGATATTGATGTTATTGTAATTGACCCTGAAAGAGAATATGAATTCTTAGCAGAAACTGTTGGTGGAAGATATTTTAATATTTCTCTTTCTTCTGATCACCACATAAATCCTTTTGACTTACCAATACCCCGAGAAGACGAAACAGCTGAAGATGTACTTCGAAGTAATATCATAAACCTGGTTGGACTTTTTCGACTAATGCTCGGAGGTCTTACTCCAGAAGAAGACTCTCTTGTAGATCGAGCTATCTCTGAAACCTACGCTATCAAAGACATCACACCAGATTCAGATTTTTCAAACATAGAGCCCCCACTACTATCAGACTTTGAAATGGTACTTTCTGGAATGGAAGGAAGTGAGTCTGTGGTACAAAGACTTGTTAAATACACTAAAGGTTCTTGGTCTACATTTATAAATAAACCAAGTAATGTAGACATAAACAAAAAATTCGTAGTTTTCTCTGTGCGAGACATGGAAGATGAATTAAAACCTATCGCCATGTATATAGTGACCCACTATATATGGAACACAATCAGAAAAAACTTAAAGAAAAGACTTCTTGTTGTGGATGAAGCTTGGTGGATGATGAAATCAGAAGATACTGCTTCTTTTTTGTATTCACTAGCTAAAAGAGGAAGAAAATACTATCTGGGTCTTGCAACCATCACTCAGGATGCCGCTGATTTTATGAAATCTCCTTATGGTATACCTATCGTAACAAACTCTTCTATACAATTACTTTTAAAACAGTCTCCTAGTACGATTGAGATACTTCAAAAAACATTCAACTTAACAGACGAAGAAAAATACTTGCTATTGGAGTCCGGTGTAGGGGAGGGTATATTCTTTGCTGGACTGAAACACGTAGCTATAAAAATTATTTCTTCTTACACTGAAGACCAAATCATAACATCAGACCCTTCTCAAATATTATCTATAAAGAAAGCAAAGACCGATTTAGAAGAAGCTGAGGTCCGAAACAAACAAGTATAAATTTCCACCTAAAAACTTTGGAAAATGAATTCAAAAAGGTATAATAAAATTATGAGAATTGGTGTTCTAAAAGTTATTACAATAAGTATCTTTGCTTTTTTTGTGTTTTTCACTGGAAATGCTTATGCTCAATTAAGTGGCACAGATGTCACTCTTTCCATAAACCCAGAAAATCCTACTCCAGGACAAGAAGTAAGTGCTACACTCACAAGTTATGTGTTTGATTTAAATAAATCAAACGTAACATGGTCAGTAAACGGACAAATGACCTCTATTGGTATAGGTAAAAACAAGTTCTCTTTCAGAGTAGGTGCATTAGGTACTCAAACAACATTAGAAGTATCTATCGAAACAGCTGATGG
>JBBTSS010000015.1:0-2407 GCA_038064635.1 Patescibacteria group bacterium | reverse complement strand
AACAGAATCTCCATTGTTTCCAAAAAAGGCTTCATAGACTATTGGCACTACTGTCTCTGAAAATTTCTGCTCTTTTATTTTGTCTGCAAAAGTTTGAAAAATATTTCCTGTGGCTCTATCTACATATCTTACACTTGGGATAAATTCTGTTGCTGGTGCTACTGGTTCTAGGTTTATGTTGTCTGGATTTTCTCCTGGAATTACATCTGGAACATTTTTAAACCTTTCTTTAAGAAAAACAGTAAAACCAGCTACGGGGTTACTTGAAATTTTAGTTAATTTTTTCTTTTCTTTTATTGTCTCACTTTGTTGATTGTTTGAGACGTCAGTATTTCCAGGGTTTTCCCCGTCAGTAGTATTGTCCCCAGTTTTTGATTTTATAAGGTTAAAAAAGTCAGAAATAAAATTTGTACCACCGACACTCCCCCCGTCTGTTGGAGTATTGTCTTTTTTATAAATAGTAGAATATCCCCAAGCCAAGAGTGTGATAAGTAAAACAATTATTATTAAAATGATTAATTTTCTTTTTGACATATTTTTAACTTTGGGCTACACATTGATCATATAAATTTTTTCTAAGTGGAGCTTCTACGTTTGTAAAAGCATTATCTCCGTTACATTTTCCAGACCCATACATTCTCCATGTTTTTTCTACATCGTGACCACAAGCTGCATAAGCAGCTTTCATCATTTGGGCAGCTTTTTGAATGTCTTTACTTGGATTATTTAATATTTCTTTTGCTCCTGCTGGATTTAAATGGTTTGGACCGAAAGTAACACCAAATAATCCCATAGAGTGAGAGAATCTCCAGTCTAACCCTAAATCTGATGCATTAGGATTTGACGCTGAAGTAGAAGTAGCACCCATGTCGTCGTTTTTGATACTATTGTCGTTTATCTGAGGACTGTTTCTGTCACCTGGGGTGAAAGTGGAACCTTTATATCTGACTCCAGAGGCGATAAAGTCTCTTCTAGATCTGATACCTTCGTTTGAAACATTTTCGTCATGTCCAACAAGACCAGGGTTTCCACCAGACTCTCTTTGTATTGCAACCTGGAGTAAACAAGGAGGTATGCCGTACTGAGCTGAGATGCTATTTATTGTGTCGTAATAACTAGTTCTTTTGAAGGCTGTATCTGAAGTCTGGGTTGTAGCAAGTCTTGTGTTGTTTCCTTCTGAATATATTCCTATTGCAACACTTGGTATATCAGGACATAAATCTAATAGTTTTGGGTTTATTGTGTTTAATATTGCATAAGAAGCTAATGCTAGGATTAAACCAAACACAGCATTTAAAGCTCTTTCTTTACCTTCTTCTTTTTTAGACATTGCGTCAGTGGTCATGTATTCTATACCACCAATAATGATCATGATCATAGCGAAGACCGCTGAGAGGCCAATAAGTATTTTAATCATTACATTAAAATACTTACTTAAAGCACAACCTTCACCTTCGGCGTCAGCATCAAAATTCTCGAGTCCTGGTAATGGAGCCAAAAGACTGTATTTACTGCTGGTATTACCTCCATCTGGAGAAAGAGTTTGAGGATTAGCTGCTCCCCCTGGGTCAGTAACGTTAGGGTTTGGTGGGTCTGGAACAATATCATTCTCTCCTCCTAAGGCATCTTGTTCCCCGTTTGCACTATTTCCTCCTCCTTGAGCAAATGCAATTTTATTTGCAACATTAGAAGCAAACATTAAAACAAGAATAACAACAAAAATACCCGCTAGAGATTGTTTTAGAAAATCTTTTGTTTTTTTTCTAGAAATTAACATTTATTTCTTTCTCTGTTTCTTGGAAAAGAGTTTTTTTGTTTGTTATAAACATTTTAATTTTAGCACTTCCTGTTTTTCCTTCTTCTGGTTTTACACTTATTTCATTTTTTGGGTTGTTTGTATTTAATTCCCTTTCCCCTAATGTCCATTTTATATCTACATTATTTGAATTTAATTTTTTAGGAGAGAAAAAATAAGGTAGACCCATGATAGTCTCACCTTCTTTTTTCAAAGTAAAACCATTTGGAATTGCTTTATTAAAGTTTATACCTAAAACTGGGTCATTTCTGTAAAAAACAATTTTAGGATCTACCCCTTGTAGTCTTACGACTCCTTCCGTGTTTATTTTACCTGTTAAATCTGTAACTTTAACTTTTATCTCGTCAGTAGGATCTAGGTAACTATTTTTAAAAGTAAAAAAAGTTTTACCCCAACCAGAAGCATTTGGTGCTCCTTCGTCGTTTTTCTGCCACACATAAGAAAGGTTGTCTGGGTCTATTGTTTGATTTTGTACATTAATACTTGGTACAGCAACCACTTTAAAAGAACCTTCTTTTCCAACAAGAGTTTTTCCTTTGTAAAAAGGGGGACGGTATGAATCCGCCGCTTCCCAAAGCATATCTATGTCTG
>JBBTSS010000014.1:0-12294 GCA_038064635.1 Patescibacteria group bacterium | reverse complement strand
ATGTTATAATAGGTCATGTCTAAAAAGAAAATAATTATTGGTAATTGGAAAATGAATCCTCTTACTTTAAAAGAGGGAGAGAAGTTATTTGCTGATATTTCAAAACAAGTAAAAATTTTTAAAAAAACTGAGCTTGTGATTTGTCCACCTTATTTATATTTAGAAAAATTAAAAAAAATATCTAAAAAAATAAATCTTGGAGCTCAGAATGGATATCCGGGAGACGTTGGAGCTTCTACTGGGGAAGTGTCTTTAGGAATGCTTAATACACTAGGTGTAAAGTACGTTATTCTGGGACATTCAGAGAGAAGAATGCTCGGTGAAGTAAATGCTGATATAAATAAAAAAATTAAGTCAACACTTTTTTACAAAATGACTCCAATACTATGTGTAGGAGAAAGTACGAGAGATGAAAATCATGAATATTTGAATTTTATTAAAACTCAGATAGAAGAATGTTTGCAAGGTCTCACAAAGATATCTTTATCACAAGTAGTGATTGCGTATGAACCAGTCTGGGCCATAGGGAAAGATGCTACTCGTGTAGCGACTCCAGCTGAGTTTTTAGAGATAAGTATTTTTATCAAAAAGATATTGAGTGATAAATTTGGGAAATTGGCAACGGAAGATTTACGAATTATTTATGGGGGTTCAGTGCACCCTGAAAACGCATTATCTTTTTTGGTAGAAGGTAAAGCAGAGGGATTTTTGCCTGGAAGAGATAGCTTGAATGTAAAAAAATTTTTAGAAATAATTAAAATTACTGAAAATACAAAATAATATGCAAAGTATTAAAAAAATAAAAAATTTAAAAGGAAAAAAAGTGGTAGTAAGGGTTGATTTTAATGTTCCAGTAAAGGATGGGAAAGTGGAAGATAATTTTAGAATAAAAAAAGGCATACCTACTATTGAGTATTTAGTAAAAAATGGGGCGAAAGTTATAATACTTATGCATTTAGGTAAGGATGGTAGTAGTGATATCACCCCTGTGATAAAAGAATTTTTTAGACTATCTAAGTTGTCAAAAGATAAGGTGGAATTTTATAAAAATGTTAGAAGCTTTAAGGGTGAGGAAGAAAATAGCAAAGAACTCTCAAAAGGGTTTGCAAAATTAGGAGATATCTATGTAAATGATGCTTTTTCTGTGTCTCATCGGGCTCATGCTTCTGTCGTTGGTATAGCAAAAATTTTACCTAGTTATGCTGGTTTTCAACTAGAAGAAGAAGTGAAAAATTTATCTATGGTTTTTGATAAACCAAAACATCCATTTTTATTTATTTTAGGTGGTGCGAAGTTTTCTACAAAGATGCCTTTAATTAAAAAATATTTGAAATTAGCTGATTCCGTATTTGTCGGTGGCGCACTTGCAAATGATTTTTTAAAAGCAAATGGTTGTGAAGTCGGTATGTCTCTTACAGATACAGAAGGTTATGGTATTGATAAATTATTAAAAAATCAAAAACTTCTTTTGCCTATTGATGTGTTGGTACAAAAGAAAGATGGTACAAAAGAAATAAAAAACTCACATCAAGTACTGAAAGATGAGACTATTATAGATATAGGTCCACAGTCTGTGGAGTATTTGAACGGCTTAGTTAAAAGCTCTAAATTAATACTTTGGAATGGTCCACTTGGAAAATATGAAGATGGGGGAGACCTCGCTACTAAGAAAATTTTGAAAGAGATGACTAAAGCTAGAGGCATCACTATTATCGGTGGAGGGGATACAGTAGCACTTATCTCAGATATGAAAATAGAGAATAAATTTACTTTTGTTTCTACTGGTGGTGGAGCTACCTTAGACTTCCTGTCTTCGGGAACTCTTCCAGGTATTAAAGTTTTAAAATAAATTTAATTAAACCCACTTTTTATTTTTTCCACAAATTCAGATTCATTTTTTTCTGGATATTCTTTTACTGGCCAACCAGCTAAGGTATCTGTCATGAATCTTGGCACTAAGTGTATATGAAAATGGGGGACATCTCTGCCTATTATGTTGAGTTGCACAAAATCGCAAGGGAGGCCTTTTCTCATAGCGAGTATAATTTTTTTAGCTAATTTGAATATTTCTTCTATTTCAGCATCTTCAGCTTCATGTACCCAGTGGACGTGTTTTTTTGGTATTAGTAGTACATGTCCAAGCATTGCTGGCTTTATATCTAAGAAAGCTATATATTTATCGTCTTCATAGACTTTATTGTGTGGTATTTCACCTTTACCTATTTTACAAAAAATACAATTTTCGTCAGTCATTTTTTTATATATGATGAGTATTAATATGTATAGTATATCAAATGTGTTAAAATTTTGTTTATGCAACAATATGGGGAATTAGTGGAAGCAATATTGCGGAAGAGGGGGATAAATACACACGAAGAAGCCTTTATTTTTCTAAATCCTGATTATGAAAGGGATTTTCATAATCCTTTTTTAATGCGTGATATGGATAAGGTTTGCACACGATTATTAGAAGCTATACAGAAAAATGAGAAAGTAATTATTTACGCAGATTATGATTGTGATGGTATACCTGGGGCTGTAATAATGAAAGATTTTTTTGATTTAATAGGTTTAAAGAATTATGAAGTCTATATACCAAAAAGAAATTCTGAAGGATACGGACTAAACATTGAAGCGATAGATATTTTTAAAGAAAAAAAAGTAAACTTAATTATTACTATTGATTTGGGTATTACTGCAGTAGAAGAAGTATCTTTAGCAAATAAATATGGAATAGATGTAATAGTGACGGATCACCATATTCCCCAAATGATCTTGCCAGAAGCGTATGCAATTTTAAATCCTAAAGTAGACGAATATCCAGAGAAAATGCTTTGTGGGGCAGGAGTTGTTTTTAAACTTGCTTCAGGTTTTTTAAAAAAGTATGGAGAAAAATTTGGAGTAAAAAGTGGTGCAGAAAAATGGCTACTCGACATGGCTGGACTCGCTACGCTTTCGGATATGGTGCCTTTGACTGGTGAAAATAGATCATTAGCGTATTTCGGCATAATGGTTCTTCGTAAAACTCGTCGTCCAGGATTACAAAAACTTTTAAAGAAAATGAGTATAGATCAGAGGCATCTTGCAGAAGATGATATCGGTTTTATGGTTACCCCTAGGCTTAATGCTGCATCTCGTATGGATGATCCTCTTCGAGCGTATGAATTACTCTCTACAACAGATGAAGTAGAAGGCGGGGTATTAGCAGATCATTTGTCTAAAATAAATGATGAAAGAAAAAGTATTGTCTTAGGAATAATGAAGCATGTTAAAAAAACTTTTGAGACTAGAGGAATAAAAGATGTTGTCGTTATTGGTAATCCAGAGTGGAGAGTGGGAGTATTAGGTCTTGTGGCAGGTAAGATAACAGATGAATACAAAATGACTGCATTTGTTTGGGGAAAAGATGAGAATGATTTAATCAAAGGTTCATGTCGCAGTGATGGACGAGTGTCCGTAGTAGAACTTATGACGGAAGCTTCCGAATCATTTATTGGTTTTGGTGGGCATGAGTTAGCAGGGGGTTTTACGGTGCACACAGATAAAATTCATTTCTTAGAAGAAGAACTTTCTAAATCCTTCGATAAAGTAAAAAGGATAAAAGAAGAGAATGAGGTGTCTTTTGATGTAAAAACAGACTTTAGTGTATTGACTATGAAAAATTGGAAAGATATAGAAAAACTCGCTCCTTTTGGTATTGGTAATCAAAAACCAATTTTTCTTTTTGAAAATACAAAAATTGAACATATTAAAAAGTTCGGTAAAAATGGTTCAGGAGAACATTTGGAAATAACTTTCTCTGATACAAGTAAATATAAAGCAAAAGCGATATCATTTTTCTCGGGGACTGAGTCTTTTAAAACACCTTTAGTTGAAGGGTTGTCCGTAAGTCTTCTTGCTACTTTTGACCTGTCTCGTTTTCGAGGTCGTGAGGAGCTAAGGCTTCGGATTATTGATATACTATAAAAACAATGAGTAAACAAAAAATAATTATTTATACAGATGGCGCAGCGAGGGGGAATCCTGGTCCTTCTGGTTGGGGGAGTATTATTATGATTGGTGAAAAGACTATTGAACTTGGTGGAAGAAAAGACCACTCTACTAATAACATCATGGAACTCACCGCTCCAATTGAAGCTCTAAAATATATAGGTATACATAACATAGAAGGAGATATAGAAATATTCTCTGATTCAAAATATGTGATAAACGGTATTACTGACTGGATCCATGGATGGATTAAAAACGGTTGGCGAAATGCAGCAAAGAAACCAGTTTTAAATAAAGAACTTTGGGAGGATTTATATATCTATAATAATGAATTAAAACCTAAGTGGACTTACGTGAAAGGTCACAGTGGTCATAAGTATAATGACAGGGTGGACGAGATAGCAACTTCTTTTGCTGACAATAATCCAGTGATATAATCTATGGGTGTTAGATTTTAAAGATAAAATCTTTTACCTAATTTGCTTTAGTTTAATTCTAATTTTTGGTGTTTTAAAGGTTTTAATATTTCCAATTTCACCACCAACATTTTTTGAAAATCAAGTTGGAGAAAATGTAGCTCTTTTTGGTTTTGTGATTGATGAACCAGAACAAAAAGAAAATAATCAAAAGTTGCTAGTAGAAATAAAAGAGGGTAGAGAAAAGACCAAAGTTTTACTTACTGTTGGCTCTAGTTTCAATTTTAGATATGGTGATGAAATTTCATTTTCTGGTAAGTTAGAAAAACCAGAAAATTTTATCACAGATACTGGTAAAGAATTTGATTATATAAATTATCTCGCAAAAGACGGGATTTTTTATTTGGTAAAATATGCAAAAGTTGAAGTAATATCAACAGATAATGGTAATCCTCTCAAAAGATACTTGTTTTCTTTTAAACAAAATTTTTTAGACAAAATAAACTATGCAATTCTTGGGGAGGAGAATCTTTTGATGGGAGGACTTATTCTAGGGGAGAAGGCTACTTTTAGTCAGGAGCTAAGACAAGAGTTTGTCGACACAGGGACCATTCATGTCGTTGCTTTGTCCGGTTATAACATTACTATCGTTGCCGAATGGTTTATGAAGTTATTTTCTTTTTTACCTCAAACTTTTGCTATAAGTTCTGGGGCACTTTCTATTATTCTTTTTGTCCTAATGACCGGAGGATCTTCTACTGGAATTCGAGCGGGTATTATGTCTATCCTTGCACTTATTGCTCGAGCTACTGGACGGACTTATGATGTTAGTCGAGCATTAGTCTTTGCTGCAACAATCATGATCATCATTAATCCAATGATACTTTTGTACGATGTATCATTTCAGCTTTCTTTTATTGCTACTATTGCCGTCATATATCTGTCACCTAGGCTTGAGAAATATTTTATGTGGGTTACTAAAAGATTTGGTTTAAGAGATATTGTGTCCGTGACTTTTTCTGCTTATATTTTTGTATTACCTTTTATCCTTTATAAGATGGGGAACCTTTCAATGGTTGCATTACCTGCAAATATTTTAATTTTACCTTTTATACCTATTACTATGCTTTTTGGTTTTATTACAGGATTTGTTGGGTTATTTTTCCCATTCTTGTCTTTATTCTTTGGTTTTATTTCCTCATTATTACTTAGTTATGAACTTGGAGTTATCCATTTTCTTTCAAGTTTATCTTTTGCTTCTTTTTCCATACCAAATTTTCCATTGACTTTAACAATAGCAATTTATATTTATTTTATTTATAAACTTTTTGGTAGGAATATAAAAAAATTATTTAATTCTAAAGATTAATATCTACTTGTTTTTTATTGAATTCGTGTTAATGTTCATTTGATAAAAACATTTTTTGATCTTTTAAACTTCATACATCATGGCCAAGTCTTTAGTTATTTTTGCCTTTACAGTTTTACCTTTTTTGGTTTTTGCTCAAGACGACCGATTTGTTCATTCCACAGCAGTGAAAACTTTTAAACCCGCTGAATTTCGCGGGGACACTTGTTATGTAACCGCGTATGGTATTCTGGATTTAATTGAAGGTGATTCCAGTAAAAAAGTACCTTTTTACCGATTTAATGACTCCGGCAATAACAATGGTTTTTGTTGGGTTAATGTAACTAACACACACAAACCGATTGCTTTTCGTTTGGAAGATGCGTACGGTTGGACCGATACTTACCAGGATACTTTCTCCTTAAAAGAACTTTACGTTTTTCTTTATCAAAAAACCAAAGAATTTACAAGGGTATCTTTTAAAGACGGAGCTTCAAGGATGGTTATTGTGGACATTGAGCAGTATATTTCTGCCCAAAAAGTAACCGGAGGAATTTTGTTGAAATGGTGGACTCAAAGTGCTTCTGTGCAAACTTTAGTAACCCCAGAAGGGAATTTAACAGGTATAAAATTGGTAAATGCGCCCAAGAATTTTACTGCTGAAGGTCTTGCGTGGATAGTGGCAAACTCCACTTTTGGTATTTGGTAGTCGAAGTTGCTAGATTAAAATTGAACGGGTGTCCTTTTTTTAAAGGACACCCGTTTTTTCATTTTCTTTTAAAAAATTATTTAGTTGCTTCAAGTAAATTTCCCTCTATTACTTCCCAGTTTAGATTTTCAAAAAATGCTTCTATATATTGTTTCTTTCCACTTGGTTGAAAGTCATAAACAAAAGAGTGTTCCCACATATCAAGTGCGAGGATAAGAGTGCAGTCTTGGAGTTGTCCTAAATGTTGTTCGTCTACCCATGCATTGAGTAGTTTATTTTCTTTTCTATCAAAATAAAGCATGGCCCATCCGACTCCGCGAGTTGTGGCAATGCTTTTAAATAATTCTAACCATTTTTCAAATGAACCCCATTCTTCAGCTATCATCTTTTTTAGCTCACCCTCTTCTGAGGCAGGGGAAGCTTCCCCTGAAAGGGAATTAAAATACACTTCATGATTTCTCATACCATTGTATTCAAAACCAAATCTTTTTTGGAGGCCACTAAGTAAAGGCATATTAGCTTCAGCATTTTCAGATAATTCTGTTATTTTTTCTAAAACCAAATTTGAATGGGTCACATATCCAGCATATAGTTTTAAATGCTCCTCGATGTTTTTTGAGCTAATACCTTTGAGTTCACCAATGTTAAATTTTTGTTCTTCAAATTTTTTCATAGTACTATTATACCATGGTAGATAATTACAAAAAGCACGGTCTTGTCTTAATGGTTTTAGTGCTTATTTTTTGTAATTCCATTATTTTTTATATTGATTTTAAATATTCAAACAGGAAACTTACTTTTGTAATGATGAATGTTGGACAAGGGGATGCGTTATTTATAGAGTCTCCCACAGGTACACAAATAATAGTGGACGGTGGTCCAGGCAAAAATATTTTAAAAGAACTTCCGAAATTTATGCCTTTCTGGGACAGGAGTATTGATGCAGTTGTTATTACGAATCCTGACAAAGATCACATTTCTGGATTTACTGATATTTTGAAACTATATAAAGTAGATACTGTTTTTGAACCAGGTACTATGAATGATTCAAGTACTTATAAAAATTTAGAGAAAGAAATTAAGAATCAAGATATTCCAAACATTTTAGCAAAGAAAGGAATGATTATTGATATTGGAGGTGGCGCATATCTCGAAGTTCTTTTTCCAGATAGAGATGTCTCGATGAGGGAAGTGAATGATGGATCTATTGTGATGCGTTTGATATACGGAGAGACTAGCATAATGCTCACTGGAGACGCGACACTCAAAACAGAGAAAATTATTTTAAATAATGAAAAAGAAAATTCTTTGCAAAGTGATATTTTAAAAGTTGGTCATCACGGTTCACGTACGTCTTCTTCTTATGAATTTGTAAAAGAGGTAAAGCCTAAATATGCAGTCATCTCAGATGGTGTGAACAATAGTTATGGCCACCCACACCCAGAAACCTTGAGAACTTTGAACGAATTAGGGGTAGAAATACTTCGAACAGACGAGCTTGGCACAATCATATTCTCTTGTGATAGAATGGGTACATGCGAGATACACAAATAGAAAAACTTATAAAAGCTGAAAGTAAAAGGCAAAAAAGTGTTACAAACCTAATAGCTTCTGAGAACTATGTTTCCAAAGATGTTTTAGCTGCTTTAGGCAGTGAACTTACAAATAAATACGCAGAAGGCTACCCGGGTAAGAGATATTATGGTGGAAATACTATTATCGACAAAGTAGAACTTCTTTGCATTGAAAGAGCATTAAAACTTTTTAAATTAAAACCAACAGATTGGCATGTAAATGTTCAGCTTCTTTCTGGAAGTCCTGCAAACTTTGCGCTTTATTCTGCTCTTGTTCCAATTGGAGGTAAAATAATGGGAATGAAATTAACTTCTGGTGGACACCTTACTCATGGCCATCCACTGTCCATGACAGGTAAACTTTGGAAGCCTATTCAATTTGAATTAGACGCACAAACAGAAATGATTGATTATGATAAGTTGAAACAAACAGCAATAACTGAGAAGCCAGATGTTATAGTTGCAGGATTCACGGCATATCCTCGAACAGTGGACTTTAAAAAATTTCGAGAGATAGCTGATGCAGTGGTTTACCCTGATGGACGGAAGGGAGCGATACTTCATGTAGACATGTCTCACTTTGCCGGACTCGTAGCTGGAGGGGTGTACCCAAGCCCATTTCCTTATGCTGACTCTGTGATGACCACTACTCATAAGTCTCTTCGTGGTCCAAGACAAGCAATTCTTTTTGTTAAAAAAGATGTACGAGAATTTGATAAAAAATTAGACAAGATGGTAATACCAGGACTTTTTGGCGGACCACATGAAAACAATATTGCAGGAGTAGCTGTGGCTTTAAAAGAAGCAAATACACCAGCATTCAAACAATACGCAAAACAAGTAGTAAAGAATGCAAAGACTTTAGCAGATGAATTAAAAAAACTTGGTTGGCATATTATTTCTGGTGGTACTGACTCACATTTGATTTTGATGGATACATGGATGAATGGTTCTGGTGTACCAGGGAAGGACGCAAGTATGATGCTTGAGAAAAATAGAATTATTGTGAATATGAATACTATACCTGGAGATCCACGAGGAGTGATGGACCCATCTGGAATACGTCTTGGCACTTGTGCGGAGACTACTCGAGGAAAGAAAGAACGCGACATGCTAGTACTAGCTAGAAAAATAGATAAAGTTTTAAAATCTAAAAAATAAAAAAATGATAGAAGTAGAAAAAAGGTTCCAACTGACAGACGAGCAAGAAAAAGCAATGCTTGAGGGTGCTGAGTTCCTGGGTGAGAAACTTGTCCATGATATTTACTATGACTATCCGGATTATCGAATGATGAAAAAGGATATTCGTTTACGGAAGCGTAATGATAAATTTGAATTAAAGGTTAAAAAAAGTGCTGGGGTAAATCAAGAAATAGAAAATGAAAAAGAAATAGCAAGATACTTTAATCTGTCTGATAGTATCAGTGATTTTGTTGAAAAAAATTTAGTTAAACTTATTGAGTACAATACTCTTCGTAAAAAATATAAAAAAGGTGACTTCAATATAGATATTGATAATACAGATTTTAACTATAAATTATGTGAAATTGAACTTTTGGTTGATAAGGATAGTGATGTTAAGAGTGCAACTACTCAAATAAAAGAATTAGCACAAAAATTCGGTTTCGAAAATCAAAAAACATTACCCAAAAGAGTTGCTTTTTTAAAGAAATTTAAAATTGAGGTATATAATGAATTGTATGGAAATAAAAACACAGGATAGATACCTAGAAGTTGGCGTAAAAGTAATTCTGAAAAATGAAAAAGACGAAGTGCTTTTGCTTCGCAGAAATCCGAAAAAATATCCGGAGATTGGTCCTACATGGGATATTGTTGGTGGACGTATTGAGATTGGTATACCTCTTATAGAAAATTTAAAGAGAGAAGTAAAAGAAGAAACAGGACTTGAAATTATCGATGAACCAAAACTTCTCTACGCTCAAGATATTAGAGGGATTGAAAGGTTTCCAGGAAGGCACGTGGTGCGATTAACCTATATATCCAGTACTTTTGGTGAGCCTGTAATTGACGAAGAAAGTCTTGAATATCAATGGGTTCCATTTTCAAAATTAAAAAATATAGATCAACTAGATAGATTCTTAAAAGAAGTATTAGAAAAAGTTAAATTAGAATAAAAAAATGGAAGACCAAAGACCAAAAGTAGGAATGGGAGTTTTAATCTTTAAAGAAGGAAAGATTTTGCTTGGGAAAAGAAAGGGTTCTCATGGAGAAGGTCATTATTCTGCACCGGGCGGACATTTAGAATATATGGAGTCATTTGAAGATTGTATTGTCAGAGAAACCTTAGAAGAATCTGGAATTACTATTAAAAATCTAAAATTTATACATGTTGCAAACGTATTTTCTTATGCGCCAAAACATTACGTTAATATTTGTCTTTCTGCTGAATGGGAAAGTGGTGAACCTAAAGTTTTAGAACCAGAAAAATGTGAAAGTTGGAGTTGGTATGGCTTGGATGATTTACCAGATCCTTTATTTATACAAACAAAATTAGCTATTGAAAATTATAAATCTGGGAATCACTTTAATAACAAGGTGAATTAACATGCTCCCGCAATACTTCGTTTATGTAGCTATACTGACTTCTTCTTTGGCTATCTATTCTTATCTAAAAGATGTTGTAAAAGGTAAAACAAAACCAAACTTAGCTTCTTGGTTTATTTGGTTTTTGGCACCGATGGTAGCAGCTATCGTGGGGTGGAAAAATGGAGCAGGTATATCTGTACTACCTGTGTTTCTTGCAGGTTTTATACCTTTTTTAGTGATTGTATTTTCTGTATTCAATAAAGATTCCTATTGGAAGTTAAAGAAATTAGATTATGTTTGTTTGTTCTTATCTTTTTGTGCTTTAGGTTTTTGGTTTTATTTTAAAGAGGGTACACTGGCTACTATATTTGCAATACTTGCAGACGGTATAGCATACATCCCTACATATATAAAATCCTGGAAGTCCCCAGACTCCGAAACAGCTTGGCCTTACGGAGCAGGGATATTTGCAAATTTATTGGGCCTGGCGACGATGGCAGTTTTTAGTTTTAATACCGTAGCTTTTGCTGTGTATTTAATAATCGCTAATATTTTAGAAATTTCTATTTTGTTTTTCCGACGTAAATATTTAAATATTCAGAATTAGTTTTCTCGTATCTTTTTTGGTATATTTTGTATATGAAAAAAGGTAAGTTTATCGTAATAGATGGTACTGATGGCTCTGGAAAAGCAACTCAGGTAAAGCTTCTCGCAGAAAGACTAAAAAAAGAAGGTAAAAAAGTACAGATTGTAGACTTCCCAGAATACTATGATAATTTCTTTGGTAAATTCATCGGACACTGTCTTTCAGAGCAGTATTACAACTGGCTTAAAGTTCATCCAAAAATCGCTTCCGTTGTTTATGCTGCTGACCGTTTTGAATCTAAAGAAAAGATAGAAGGATTTCTAAAGAAAGGGTATATAGTTATTGCAAATAGATATGTGTCTTCAAATCAAATTCATCAAGGAGGGAAGATCGCGAGTGCAAAGAAAAGAGCTGATTTTATAAAATGGCTCGACGAGATGGAGTATGGAGTTTTTAAGATCCCTCGGCCCGACATGACATTGTACTTGAGTCTACCTATATCAATAACCTTACAGTTAATAGGAGAAAGAGATGGTAAAATGAAACGTGAGTATTTAAAAAAGAAAAAAGATGTGCATGAGAGTGATACAGACTTTCTGGTAAATTCTAGAAAGAGTGCAATGTGGCTTGTGAATAAAGTTCCTAATTTTTATAAAATAGAATGTAGTGCAAAAACAGGTATTCTCTCAAGAGAAATTATTCACGAGAAAGTTTACGAGGAGGTTAAGAAAATAGTTAAATAAAATGGAACTTAAAGTTAAAAAAATAAAAGAAGATGCAAAGTTGCCGACGAAGGGTCACCCAGGGGATGCGGGACTCGACTTTTATACTATTGATACGGTAGTGTTTCCTCCACATGGACAAATGCGAGTGCATACAGGCGTGGCTATGGAAATACCCGACGGACATGTGGGACTTATCTGGGATAAATCTGGCATATCTTTTAACATGGGGCTTAAAGTAATGGGCGGAGTGATAGATGCGAGTTACCGAGGGGAGATAATAATGAGCTTATTAAATACCACAGATAAAGAAGTGGTACTAGAGAAAGGACATAAGATTGCCCAGATGCTTATTCAAAAATTCGAAGATTGTGATATTGTAGAAGTAAGCGACCTTTCGGA
>JBBTSS010000013.1:1572-10903 GCA_038064635.1 Patescibacteria group bacterium | reverse complement strand
AAAATAAGCCTCCGAGTTATCCACATATTTACTCTCAAAGTTGTATACTAGAGAGACAAAATGAAACAAAAAAAGACAAAATTAATGGTTTTTGGTACCTTTGATGGTTTACATAAAGGGCATTTAGATTTATTTAAACAAGCGAAAGCTTTGAGTGAGAACCCTTACCTTGTAGTATCTATTGCTAGAGATAAAAATGTCTTAAAAATAAAAGGTAAAAGACCTTTTTTAAATGAAAAAAAGCGTTTAGGTTTGGTTAAGAATTGTATCTTGGTTGATAGAGTTGTTTTAGCTGGAATCCGGGAACATTTACCTCATATTTTGAAAGAAAAACCTGAAATTATTGTATTAGGTTATGATCAGACGTTTTATGTTAAAAATTTAAAAAATGATTTAAAAAAAAGAGGCCTTTTTGTAAGAATAGTACGAATGAAACCCTATAAAGAACACATTTATAAAAATCATTTGCTAAATAAAAAAAGGACAATATAATAATAAAGTTATTAGTAATTTATATAAAAATATATGCAAAATTCTAATATAAAAGAAATAATAAAAAGTATTTTATTTAAAATAAAAAATCTAAATGTAAATTTACCTTTAGATAATATTTTCTTACGTTCGGTCTTGGTCAGTTTCTTTTCTTTTGTTGTGTTTTTTGGTTTAACTCTGGGAGTGATCTGGCATTATAGAGCAGAAGTTTTTTCGTATTTTGCTAAAGAATATTTACAAGCAGAAAAAACACAGCTTGGACTTGCAAGTCAAAATGACTTAAAGGTTAACGAAAAAATAAACGGAGAATCTTTGTTTGGTCAAATACTTGAAAAAGAAAACGTACCAGTCCTGACCCAAGAAGAGACCTTGGTTGATGTTGTAAAGAAAACCAATCCAGCTGTCGTGTCTATCATCCTTACAAAAGAAGTTCCTAAGTATGAGACTTATATCGATCCAAATCAACAGTCAAATCCTTTTGAAAATTTTTTTCCAGGTTTTAATTTTAATATTCCTCAATATAGACAAAACGGTACAGAGAAAAAAGAAATTGGAGGTGGTTCTGGATTTTTAGTTACAAATAATGGATTGATTGTTACAAATAAACATGTCGTAGACCAAAAAGATGTTGAGTATAGTGTATTTACAAATGATGGTAAAAAACATATAGCCAAAGTGATAGCACGAGACGCTATCTTAGATATTGCAATTTTAAAAATAGAAGGTAGTAATTTCTCCTATTTAAATTTAGGAGATTCAGACAAGCTCCAGATAGGTCAAAGTGTGGTAGCTATTGGTAATGCTTTAGCAGAATTTAAAAATACTGTTTCTGTGGGTATTGTTTCAGGTCTTTCTCGTTCTATAACCGCAGGAGACTCGAGTGGTAAAAGTGAATTACTTGATCATGTTATCCAAACTGATGCAGCTATTAATCCTGGAAACTCTGGAGGACCGCTAATAGATCTTTCTGGTAAAGTAATAGGGGTAAATGTGGCAGTAGCTCAAGGTTCTCAAAATATTGGTTTTGCCTTGCCTATAAATAGTGTAAAAAGTGTTATTGATTCCGTGAAAAAAACAGGAAGGATAGTACGTCCTTATCTTGGTGTTCGTTATGTAGCTATTAACGCAGAGATGAAAGAGAAGAATAATCTAAGCGTAGATTATGGAGTGTTGGTAAAAGCTGGAGCTACCCCAAGTGATCTCGCCGTGATACCAGGAAGCCCAGCAGATAAAGCAGGAATCGTAGAAAATGATATTATTCTAGCTGTTGATGGAAGAAAAATAAACGATGAGACAAATTTATCTTCTGTAATAAGACAGAAGAGGGTAGGAGATGTTGTAAATTTGAAAATTCTAAGCAAGGGAATTGAAAAGTACGTTAACGTTGTATTGGAAGATGCAAAAGATAATTAGAACTTAATATAAAAAAACGGAAGTCGCACTTCCGTTTTTTTATATTAGTTTAAACCATCTCGGGTGTTTATATATCTTTCCCACAGTTCTTTAAATTCTGGAGAATTTTGTTTTAATTCTTCAAAGGTACCTTTTGCAATTATTTTTCCATCTTTTAAGAAATAAATAGAATCAAATAAAGAAAGTAAATGTAGTCTGTGGATTGAAGAAATTAAAGTTTTATTTGGGAAAACATTAAAAATGTTCTGATATATTTTTAATTCATTTTGAAAATCTACACTACTAGTGGGTTCATCAAAAAGAATTATGTCTTTGTCTTCTGAAGCAAGTAGCCCTCTAGATAATGCTAATCTTTGACGTTCACCTCCAGAAAGATTAACTCCTTTTTCTACGATAGAAGAGTCAAGTCCATTTGGTAATCTTTTTATTACATCTGAAAAACAGGCGATATCAGTATATTTACTTATGTATTCATCAGTATATTCGACACCGAGTGTTATATTTTCTTTTATTGTTGTTGAAAATATTTCTGGATCCTGCGGAATTAAAGATATTGAATCACTAAATGATTTAAAACCTTTTTTGGAATACATATTATCTACACTCAAATGCAATGATTTTGGGTGATACAAGTCTCGAATTACTTTAAGTAAAGTACTTTTACCTCCTCCAGATTCACCGATGAAGGCTATTCGTTCACCGTTTTTGATGGTCAAGGAAACATCATCTAAATGCAGATCAGCATTGTCTTCTGTATGATAAGAAAAAGATAAGTTATTTATTTCAATTACTGACCAATTTGGTTTGATCTTTTTTATTTCATTCTCATCTTCTTTTATAAAATCATCAGATAATTCCTCTGTGTTGCTAACAGCTGTTCTGTACCTGACTATGTCATTGTATAGGGAAGCAAACTTAAAGAATGTAGCTTGAATTCTATTTGCATAACCATATAAAATATATAAAGTACCTACTAGTAATGCACTATCATCAAAATGCAAAAAAATGTAAATTCCTACTGCTGCAAAGACAGTGATTCTTCCGCCCATAGAAGCCGCAAACCATTTTAATTCACCTGTGGAATTTGTCTCATCGTATACCTTAAAAGGTTTTTGAATGAATTTATTTATAGATTTTAATATAAGAGACTCAATACGTAGCACTATCACAGTAGTGATATTTGATAAGGCATCAAAAATCTTGGCGGAGGTTTTGTTTTCCATACTGCTTACTAAGCGATATTTTGGGACCAAGTATTTATCAAAATTAGTAAGAATATAAAAAGTTATTATGGTGATAAATAAAGCTACGCTAGCTGCCGTGGCATCAAAATAGAACATTGTACCAAAAGATGTTAATAAGATAATACAAGTATTGATGATATCAAATGTCCTGCATGAAAAAGTATGTAGAGCTTGTGTTCCTTTTTCTATTTTGTCGATAGTGTCTCCTGAATGATGGTTTGTTTGCCATTCTATGGGGAGTGCCATGGTGCCTTTGAGTAAAAAATTTTTATAGTTTGCTCTTACAAAGAAAGCATTTCTTAATTCTAGAACTCTTGACGGTCCATGAAATAACCAAAAAATAAAATCCATGAGTGGTAGAGATAATAATAAAAACAACAAGTAAGGTAAATTATCTTTACTAATACCATCAGTCTGGATGGCGTTCAAAAAGTTACCAATTAAGAGCGGCTCTAAAGATTGAATGAGCATTGCCGTGGTAGATAACAATACGTAAAGAACTACACGTTTACGTTTACCTTTGGCGTAATGCCACATTTTTATTAGTAAATAAATAAGTGGGTTTTCTTTTATTTTTTTCATTTTTTTATTTAATATCTTTTATCTTGAGTGTGAGATAAACACCTATAAGCATAATAGCTCCTAAGACATAAAAAATATATTCGAAACTAGGGATAAAAAGTAATACTCCTGATCCAAGTAATGGAGCAATGACATAAGAGACGGGGACAGTATTTCGGAAAAAAGCTATTTCATCTGCGTTTTCTTCGTTTACTGATTTGAAAAAATAACTTTCACTCATGACTTCGATAGTAGCGGCGCCTACTCTCGTGCTAAAAAGAATCAATGCCCAGATGAAGAAAGTAGGTTCTTTGATGAGAGGTATCATGCTTGTGGCAAAGGCACTTATAATGAAACCAAGAATTAATAATTTCTTCTCACCTATTTTGTCTGAGATTTTACCAAGTGGGTAAGATAAAAATACAAAAGGCGTAAGCATGATAGTGAAGATAAGTCCTATTTTATTCCAACCAAAACCTAAATTTTCGTGTAGGTAGATAGGTGTATATATGACCATCCAAACAAAAAAGAATTTTAATAGTAAGTTTATAAAATATATTTTTAATATATTTTTATTTTTAATAAAAAACTTCATGGTCTTTAGTATTGGTATTTTTTTATATTTTGGATCTTTAAAGTCATGTAAGAAAAATACAAACATGAAAGCTGTAAGCATCATAAACATGCTACTGATGAGGTAAATTCCAGTAAAAGAACTTTTTTCTATGATTGATCCGGAAAGGGATTGTGAAATTACCCAGGCAAGACTAGTGAACATCAAATACATTCCTCTAAATTTACCTACAGAAGAACTTTTAGAAAAGTCTTCCATGAATATATCGAGAGAAGAAAAGACGAAGTTAATAGATATAAAGTTTAAGATAAAAGCAGGTATGACTAAATATGCATTTTGACTGAAAGCCAAAATAAGGAATGAAGTAAAACAAATAATACTAAAGACAAATGCTGTTGCACGGTTGCCTATTTTATTTAAGATATTTGGTATACGAACCAATGCAAGGATACTGATGAGAGAAGCTATTACGTAAATGATGCCTATATAGTAATCACTAGTAAAAACTTTTAGGAAACTCGAGTTGATATATGAAGTTAAAGCTAGAGCAATAGAAAATAAAAACCCAGCACCGTAGATAATATTTCTATTTTTAGCAGTTTTCATATTTATATTTTTTATTTAGATGTTTAATATAACAGGTATAACTAGAGGTCTCTTTGAAGTTTTTTGATATAAGAATTTTGAAACACTTTCTCCTAGATTTGCTTTGATATAATCAAAATCAATTGGATTCATCTTGACCGTAGCGTCTTCGACTGTCTTTTTTATAATTATTCTAACTTGTCTTAAAAGCTCTTGGTTTTCTTTTAGATAAACGAATCCACGAGAGATGAGGTCTGGAGACTTTTTAAGTTTACCAGTATTTTGGTCTACGACAGCGATGATGACAAACATACCGTCTTGAGCGAGCATCTGACGGTCTTTTATAACTACATCTTGGCTATCACCGACAGACATACCATCTACCATCATAAGTCCAGAAGGAGCTTTTTCTTTACGAACTGATATTTTTTCTCCGTCAGGGGATATTTCTATAATAGAACCGTTGTCTGGTACAACAACATTTTCATTACTCATGCCTACCTCAACTGCGAGTTCTTTGTGTAATTCTAGATGGTAGTGATGTCCGTGTATAGGGATAAAGAATTTTGGGTGAGTTTTTCGGTGAAGCCATTTTACATCTTCTTTGTTTCCGTGGCCTGTGGCATGAACAAAGTCTTCACCGGCAGTTCGGTAACTTATTATCTTGACTCCTTGTCTTGAAAGTCCATCTTTCATTTTCTGAACTTGTCTTTCATTGCCTGGAACGATAGAAGCAGAGAGAATAATAGTGTCGCCTTTATGAAGTTGAAATTTTGCGTGAGATTTTGTGGCTGCACGATTGAGTGCCGCAAACTCTTCTCCTTGGGCTCCTGTCATAAGAATGATAACTTTATTTGGCGGATATTTATCAGCGTCTTCTATTGGAATAATGGTACCTTTTTTTGGAATAAAGTAATCAGCTTCTATTGCTACGTCGATATTTGTCTTCATACTACGTCCATCGAGTGCAACTTTTTTTCCTAACTCTTCGGCTGTCTTTAATACATGTGCAAGACGAGTGATGTGTGAAGCAAAAGCAGCGATGATGAGTCTACCATTTACTCTTTTGATTAAGTTTTCGAGCCCTTGGTGTACTTTTACTTCAGGAAGTGAGAAACCTTCATTCTCGATATTTGTAGAGTCTGTCATTAAAAGTAAAACCTTTGCTTTATCAAATATAGAATATTCTTTTTCTTCTTCTTTGGATACTATGCCGTCGACTTGGTCGAGTTTGTAGTCTCCCGGAGTTACTATCCAACCATGTGGAGTTTCGATGATAATACCCATAGAGTCTGGAATAGTGTGTGTTACACCAAAGAAGTGTATTCGAATATTTCCACAAGTTACGACTTCGTCTCTTTCTACTATATTTTCTTTCATTGCTGGAAGGTGAGGGAATTCGGCTTGCCTTTTCTTCATCATGAGGATCGAGAGTTTTCTAGAATAGACTGGAGGGTTTCCGATACGTGAAAGTACAAGAGGCACACCACCGATATGGTCTAAGTGTCCGTGAGTTATGAAGAGTCCTCTGATTTTGTCTTTTCTTTCTTCAAGATATGTTGTGTTTGGAATGACGTAGTCTACTCCTGGAGTTTCTTCATTTGAGAAATGCATTCCAGCGTCGATGACGATGATATCGTCGCCTATTTCAATAGCAGTCATATTTTTTCCAATTTCTTCAACTCCACCAAGAGGTATGATGCGGATCACGCCTGGTTCTGGTGGGGGAATGTTTCGGCTGTCAGTAGAGACTTTATTTTGAGGTTTTGAACCAAATCTTTGACCTCCTCCACGTCCGCCTTTGCCTTTTCCAAATTTTGAATATTGGAAAGTAGAACTTTTCATTGGTTTTTTTGTTCTATTTTGTCCTGTATCCTGATCGTGTTGTTGAGCAGGTTTATGTGTAGAGTGATGAGCGTGGTGAGCAGGTGTTTGACCTGATGTATTTTGTGTATTTGTTTGTTGAGCGTTTTCTTTGTTGTTTTTTTCAATACTGAAAGCACTGAACGGTAGTCTGTTTTTTTTCATTATTTATTCTTGTCCTTTTAATTTTTAATAATTATTTTAATAATTTAAAATGAGTTTGTTTTGACGCATGTTTAAACTAGGTTTATTTAGAAAATATTTTCCAAACATTATCGGTTTTATTATACCATAAGTATACGTTTAGGAACCTTTCCTTTGGTGATGTTATGTGGTCTATTTGTATACCTTGTACATCCTTTGACACGATGTATACAAAATTTGGACTATATAGAAAGACGGCAGGCATGTCTTTCTTTACTTCGTCTTCAAATTGGGCATATTTTTTAACTCTATCTTTTTCATTTGCAGTTATAAATGCATCCTCGAGGATTTTGTCTACTTTTGCATTTGTGTACATCGATACATTGAGTCCTGGATCTTTTCTTTGGGAAGAGTGCCAAAATGCAAAAAGGTCTGATTCGTGGTTGATGATTTGTCCAAAGAATAGTGCATCGTATTTTCTTGGTCGGATAACAATTTGGTTTAAATTACCGACATCAAAAGTCTTTACTTCAACTTTTATTCCTAGAGATTCTAAATTTTCTTTTATAATATTTGCTGCATTTTTAAGTTCTGGAGCATTACTTGTGGAGATAGAAAATTCTAGTGGGGCAGTAGTGGTTTTCTTTTTTTCTGTGGTACTTTTTTCTAAAAATCCAAGTTCATTTTTCTTCCAACCGTCCTTTGCTAAAATACTGGCAGCTTTCTCTATATTTTCTTCTCTTGTTGTTTTCGTTTGAGTATCTAGCTTTTGATAATCTAAAATATTTTGAGGTATAGGATTGTCTATGGCTATACCGTAACCTACTAATACTTCTTTTACTATACGGTCCTTGTCTATCCCTAGGTCTATTGCTCTTACTACATTTTTATTTGTAAAAATTGTATTCTGACTTTGATTAAAAAATAATCCGAAAACTCTAGGTAAAGTCGAGGTGATTATCTGGTAATTTTCTGCTTCTAGGATTTTCGCATTCTCAGGGGAAATAGAACTTGCTTGGCTGACTTGACCCTTTTTTATTGCTCCAAGGAGATCTTCTTCGTTTTTATAGAAATATAAATTTATGTTTTTTATATAAGGTTTTCCTAGACTAAATTTTTTGAATGAAATTAAATCGTAAGAATTTACTATGCCGTCTGATTGTTTGTCTATGCTGTCTACCATATAAGGTCCTGTGCCTATTGGATTTACATTGTGGTCGTTTAATTCAATAGGAGAGTCCTTCCAGAGGTGTGCCGGAAGTATCCCTAAAGTAGTATTTTCTAAAAACGATGCATAAGGTTGTTTGAGAGTAAACTGGATAGTTTTTTCATCTATTTTTTCAACATTGATACCATCCCAAGAACCTTTTCGAGGGCTTTTGATGATTGGATTATTTATCTCACCGATAGTAAACAATACATCATCAGCTGTGACAGGCTCTCCATCATGGAATGTTAAGTTTTCTTTTAAAGTGAAAGTATATACAAGCCCATCTTTTGAAACGTCTACTTTTTCTGCAAGGTCTGGAATTACTTCACCGTTTGGATTTTTGCGCATAAGCCCACTGTATATAAGTGAAGCTACATCTAGGTCTGCGTCACTTGTGGCTAATACAGGATTTACAAAACGAGGAGAGCCCACTATGCCTTCACTAAATGCCCCACCTCCCATAGGTACTTCTACCATAAAAGATTTGTTGATAGTTTGAAGTATAGCGAGAGTACTTACAAGTAATACTAAGACAAAACCAAAAAATACTTTCCATTCTAATTTTGTAAAAGATAAAAAAGCCGATACTATTTCTGGTTTAGACGGCAATTTGAAACGACGTATGCCATTATTTTGATTTTCCATATTAAATTTAGCTTAACTTTAATAAAGCGCTTTACTAAACGCTTGTTTTTACAATTATAGCAAGGAGAGCTGCTAGGACAAAAAGGATGGCACATACAATAGACACAATAAAAAGAAATTTTTCAAAACCTCTTCTTGTACTGTGAAATGTGCTCATATCTCCACTACCCATAGCTCCACCTACTCCAGAACCTGATTGCTGAAGTAAGATAGACATAACAAGTATGACTCCAAGGATTATTTGCGCGTACGGTAAAATATTGGCTATTACATTCATGGGTGTCATTGTGTCATATTTGAGTCAAAATTGCAACTAATAACCGAGTACGGCCTTTAAAACAAAGCTTTATTTCTTTTTTATCGTTTTCAAACTATACTCTATACTATGGAACAAAAAGTAATTACAGATATAAAGAAATATAGGAATGAAAATAAAGGAGCCGTGCTTGGCAGGTTCTTTAAGACTGGAAAAGGAGAGTACGGAGAAGGGGATATATTCTGGGGGCTTGAGGTTCCGACTTCAAGGAAGATTGCTTTGAGATACTTGAACATACCTCGAAAAGAATTACTGAAGCTTTTACAAAATAAAGTGCACGAGGT
>JBBTSS010000013.1:0-1472 GCA_038064635.1 Patescibacteria group bacterium | reverse complement strand
TCTATCGTGGCGACTTTTGCCTTCATTCGAAAAGGAGAACTAGACTGGACTTACAAGATAGTCGACACTCTAGATAAACATAAACATGACCTCATACATAAAGCCTGTGGATGGATGCTTCGAGAGGCAGGAAAGAAGGATGAAAAAAGATTGAAAGAATACCTTGATAAAAAAGCTTCTACGCTTCCTCGCACCATGCTCCGCTATGCGATAGAGAAGTTTCCGGAACCTGTAAGATTGGAATATTTGAATAAGAAATAGGTTGACAAATATAGATAAAAGAGGTATTTTAAGATAAATAAATTTTTGATCATTTCACCTTTTAAATTTTCGGTCATGAGTACGAAAAAATTTTCCTATTTCTCAACAGACATTTCAGGCAGAACACCCTATAACGTCACAAAAAGGCTCGAAGAAAAGGGTCTTACCGTAAAAGTTGAGTATCACAACCAAAATGGACAAGCCGGTATTTTGGTCACCTATGATGGAGACCCAAAAAATTGGTCAATTAAACGAACCGTTGCTCTTCGGAGAATTAAAATGTTGCACGGTCTTGTGCCGTAATTTATCCCTCGTCTTTTAAAAAATTCTATCATGCTGTGCCCTGGTGAAAACCCAGGGCATTTTTTATGGTAAAATTTGTTTATGAAAAAGTTGAAAAAATATTGGCTGATAAAATCAGAAACGGATTGTTATAGTATTGATGATTTAAAAAAGGATAAGAAGGTTGCATGGGAAGGAGTAAGAAATTTTCAAGCGCGAAACTTTATGAAAGAAATGCAAGTTGGGGATTTGTGCCTTTTTCATCATTCCAACGGCACAAAAGAAAATCCTACTGGGGTTTATGGCATAGCGAAGGTTGTGAGTAAAGTGCATCCAGACCAAACTCAATTTAATAAAAAAGGGGAATACTATGAAAAAAGAGCCACAGAAGAAAATCCTGTATGGTTCTGTGTAGACATGGGTTTTGTAAAAAAGTTTAAAACTCCCGTCACCCTCGCCCAAATAAAATTCGATCCGAAACTTAAAAACATGATTGTGGCTCAACCTGGAACAAGACTTTCCTTGATGCCGGTGGAGGAGAAGCATTTTGAGTATATTTTAAATCTAGTTTAGCCTTGAAAAAAACGCTATATATGGTAAGGTGAGGGTATATAGTTAATAACTAATTTATTTTAAATTTATGATTGATCCAACAAAAATAGACATAAATCAACTACCAAAAAAGTTGTGTGACGGAGCGATAGGTAATTTTAACAAGAGTCTTTTCTTTTTTGTTTTAACTTCTGGAAATTCTGTTGACTCTTATGCTACTTCACCTCAGATAATGAAAAGTTTAATGATTTTTATGAATGAGCAAATTAAAAAATATGAACAGTCTTATGGAGAGATAGACATGACTCCACCACAAATTATAAGCCCTCTTCAGATTTCTGATTTAGGAAGTTCAAAAAAATAAGAATTTTTTATGT
>JBBTSS010000012.1:0-4075 GCA_038064635.1 Patescibacteria group bacterium | reverse complement strand
TAACTGCAAATATGGGGACGGGAGGACATAATGTGCCTTTGATTAAAGACAAGAAAGGGGTAAGAAAGCTAACTCCGAGAGAGTGTGCAAGAATTCAGGGATTCCCTAATAGTTATAAACTTCCAAAAATTGCAGACAGTGCTCTTTATAAACAGATAGGTAATTCGGTGTCAGTGCCAGTTGTTTACCGTATTGCTAAAAATATGATGACTGCCTTAAGTAATTAATCTATATGAAAAAAGTAATTATTGCATCCGAGAATCCTGCAAAGATAAAAGTAGCAGAGAAAGCATTTGCTTCTGTGTATCCGGAAGAGACTTTTGAGTTTATTGCTATAAAATCTGACTCAGGTGTACCAGATCAACCTATGGGTGAGGAAACCAGACTTGGGGCAAATAATCGTTTAAAATTTATAAAAGGAAAATTTCCCGATGCTGACTTTTGGATAAGTCAGGAGGGTGGGTTATTTAAAGATGGGAATAGACTTTCTAATAGAGCATGGATAGCTGTATGTGATAAAGAGGGTTGTCTTACTGAAGCTTCTACTTCAAATTTCTATTTACCTAAAAAAGTAGAAGAATATGTAAAAGAAGGACTCGAACTCGGTCATGCAAATGATAAATTCTTTGATGCTGTGAATTCAAAACAAGGAGTGGGTGTCATAGGATACTTAACTGATGGTATATATGATAGAACGGAGTATTACTTGCAACCCGCTATTATTGCTTTGTCTGAGATCAAGCATAAAGACTGGTTTAATTAAGCTAAAAATATTTATTAATCAAAATAAAAACCCCGATAAACGGGGTTTTTATTCTTTATCTCGAGATAAAATAGATTATTCTACTGCATCCTTCAAACCTTTTGCAGGTCGGAATTTTGGAACTTTCTTTGCAGCAACTTTAACTTGTTCTCCAGTCTTTGGATTACGAGCCATTCTTGCAGCACGTCCCTTTACAGAGAAGATTCCGAATCCAGCGATTGATACTTCGCCTCCTTTTTTCAAAGTTCCAACGATAGCATCAAACAATCCATCTACGATTTCTTCTGCTTGTACTTTTGTTCCTCCTAATTTTCCTTGTACTAATTCAGCTAATGCTTGTTTATTCATATTTTTATATTTTATTTTTTAAATTAACCTTCCACTTTAGAAAGTGATAAGGTAAATATTTTTAATATTTCGACCTAAGCTCACTTATACATTATACAATAAGGGTTTTTTAACGGCAATGATTTTTTTCATTGACTTTTGTTATATCTATTGCATAAAAAAGATTATTTTTGTATTTTTTATGTTAAATTTTGCTAAAAATACCTAAATATTGTTTTTAAAACCTAAAAAGAGGTATTATTTAAGAATAGAAGATTTGATAAGTCGATTTTTATAAATATAAGTTTATCTTAAATATATGCACGAAAATATGAATACAAGTTTTGGTAATCAGTCAGGGGAACAATATAGTACTTTTATGGAAGCTATGCCACCAAAAGCACTGGTAGCTCAGACTGCTACATTCTTTGAGGTTTCAGAAGATGAAGCAACAAAATTCTTGTTAGCTGAAAGGCTTAAAATAAAATCTCAGCTAGATCATCCAACTACTTTTGGTAAGAACGACGAGCATGTAGCTTAAAAACATAGTTTAATTTAAAAAACTCCCTTATTATAGGGAGTTTTTTAAATGTTATTCAGTTTTAGATAAATTATCTAGCGTATTCGATAATCTTTGTTTCACGGATGAGGGTTACCTTTATTTCACCAGGGTATTTGAGTTCTTGTTCTATCTTTAGAGCAATGTCTCGAGCCATAAGTTTGGACTCTACGTCTGATATCTTTTCAGGTGTAACAAATATTCTTATTTCTCGTCCTGCTGATAGAGCATAAGACTTTTCTACTCCTCCAAATCCATTTACTAATGCTTCAAGTTCTTTAAGTCTTTTTAGATAGTTTTCTACTGAGTCACGTCGAGCTCCTGGTCGTCCTCCAGAGATAGCGTCTGCTGTTTGAACGATGATAGACTCTATGGTTTCATAAGGGTAATCTTCATGGTGAGATTTCATTGCTGTGACTATTCTTTCGTCTGCTCCAAATTTCTGAAGAATTCGCATACCTATCTCAACGTGTGTACCTTGGACTTCGTGGTCGAGAGCTTTACCGATGTCGTGTACAAGAGCTCCAGCTTTAGCGATGGCTACGTCTGCACCAAGTTCCTCAGCTATCATTCCAGCTATGTGTGCCATTTCGATAGAGTGTTGAAGAACGTTTTGTCCGTAACTTGTTCGGAAATATAGTCGTCCGATGATAGCTACTATGCGTGGATCAAAGTTGAATATTCCACATTCGTATACTGCTTGTTCTCCTTTTTCTTTTATTATTTTATTTATTTCTTCTTTTGCTTTATCTACAAGTTCTTCAATCTTTGCTGGTTGAATTCGGCCATCTAAGATAAGATTTTCGAGTGCAAGACGAGCGACTTGTCGACGAACTGGATCAAATGATGATATTACTATTGATCCTGGAGTGTCGTCCACGATAAGTTCGACTCCGGCCGCTCTTTCAAATGAACGAATATTTCTTCCTTCTTTACCGATAATTTTTCCTTTAATTTCATTGTTTGGTATAGCAACAGTAGTGACCATGAGGTCCGCTGCAGTAGAAGATGCAAGTCTTTGAATAGAAGTAGCAAGGATTTCTTTTGCTCTTCGGTCTAGTTTTTCTTCGTTATTGTTTTCAACTTTTACCATACGGACGAGTAAATCCTCTTCGTATTTTTTCTCGATCTCTCTCATTAGTTGCTCTTTAGCTTCTTCTTGAGTAAGTTTAGCAACTTTTTCAAGCTCAGCTCTCTTTTCGTTTTCTATATTTGAAACTTTTTCTTGAATTTTCTTTATTTCCTCTACTTTGAACTTTATATTTTCTACTTCTTTGTCTATCTCTGTCTGACGAGAGTCTAAGAGTTCATCTTTCTTTATGAGTCTTTTTTCTGTCTCTTTAAACTCTTGCTCTCTCTTTTTTTCCTCTTCTGCTACTTTTGCTAACTTCTCTTCAGACTTTGCTTTTGCTTCATCTGTGATTCTCTGTGCTTCTTCTTTGGCACCGATCATCATTTGTTTGATGTCGATTTCTATTGAGCGTCTCTTTCCAAGTGCAATGAAAAGACGTAGGTAATAACCTATCACAACGCCCAAAAGAAGGAGTATGACTCCTGTTATGATTATTGCTGTTAAACTCATGGGTCTTAGACCAGACTATAAAAACAAACCACTATATTTTGAGGCTCAATTTCCGGATAAAAAGGGTTGTATCAAGTTTTTTCTTTAGCGAAAGATATAGCGAAAACATAAATGGATATTTCTATAAACCGATTGAAAATAAATTTTTAAAA
Organism: Patescibacteria group bacterium; assembly: GCA_038064635.1. Lineage (GTDB taxonomy): Bacteria > Patescibacteriota > Minisyncoccia > Phycocordibacterales > UBA9973 > UBA9973. The sequence continues at coordinate 692 of JBBTSS010000012.1, read as the reverse complement.
TTAAAACATCTTCAATATATCAGATATTTCTGATTTTGTCTATTTTGAGATTTTTGGCTTGATTTTAGGATTTTAGTAAAAAACTCACTAAATAGCACTTTTCGGTGTAGGGGTTTTGGATTTTGTGACTATCTCGTCTACAATACCGTATTTTTTGGCTTCATCAGCGTCCATATAGAAGTCTCTTTCTACGTCCTTTTCTATTTGCGCTAAGGGTTTTCCGGTGTTTTTAGCTAAGATTTTATTTAGAATGTCTCTTGTTTTCAATATGTGTCTAGCTGATATGGCTATGTCTGTGGCCTGACCTTCTGCACCACCAAGAGGTTGGTGAATCATAACTTCGGCATTTGGCAGGATGAATCTTTTACCTTTTTTACCAGAAGACAGTACGAGCGCTCCACCAGAAGCGGCTAAACCTACACAAAAAGTAGCTACATCTGGGCGAACATGGTTCATTGTGTCTACTATTGCCATAGTGGAGGTTACAGACCCTCCTGGAGAATTGATGTATAAGAAAATATCTTTCTTTGAATCTTCTGATTCTAAGAAAAGAAGTTGGGCTATTACTATGTTGGCTGTGTGATCATCAATAGGTCCAGCAAGGAAGATTATCCGCTCTCTTAAAAGTCTTGAATAGATATCATAAGCTCTTTCTCCAAATTGTGATTTTTCTATAACTGTTGGTATTAACA
>JBBTSS010000011.1:40434-42968 GCA_038064635.1 Patescibacteria group bacterium | reverse complement strand
AGATAATGCTTCTGCTGGAGGTGCTGGTAAAGACGGAAGACAAGGAGTAATAGCGGTGACTTATACTTCAACAGGGATGTCTGTCTCAGGCACTACTGATGCTGCTAATGGTACTACTGTAAAAGTTGCTGTGAATAGTAGTGTCCAAGCTCAAAGCACTACTGTCTCTGCTGGAGCTTGGACCATAACAGGTGTTACTGTTCCTCTTGTAAATGACATTATAACGGTATGGCTTGATGGTGTTGCTGATGCAAGTGAGTCTACTGGTATTACTAAATATTCCTTTGGTAATGTTACTGGTATGGATTTAACTTCCAGTAGGCTCGCTATTGGAAGTAATCAAAATACTTCTCTTACTATAACTAATTTAGGTCAGTATGATTTTGATGATGATGAAGATGTAATGCATACTTCAAATAGTGGTACATTGCTTGTGCAAGGAGGTACTAACTCCTATACTGCGGAATTTGTATATATTGATACAGGAGAGACTTTGACAGTAAGTACTGGTGAGTCTGTGACTAGTGAAGGCATTAGAGTGTTGGGTTCATTAGTGTCTTCTGGTACGGCGACATATACAGTGACTGGTACTTCAGGTAATCTTTTTTATAATCAAGGTACTTGGATTCAAAGTACTTCTACTTTTAATGTAACTTCTGCATCTGGTAGTCCTACTTTGCTTACACATCCAACTACTTTCCATAAACTCACTATAAATGCTACCGCAACTGTGATAAACGCTGGTCAAGCTATAACTATGTCTTCAGCTGACGCTTCGAATAAACTTTATGTTCAAGCTGGAGTACTTAATGATGCAGGTAATACAATTGTTGGAACTGCAAATGGAACATTAGAAGTTGCTTCTGGTGCAGCACTTTGTGTTTCAGGAGCAAACGGAGCTACTAATGCTACTTGTGATTCTTCTGCTACTCCGACTACCGCAAGTACTTTTCCTACAAATTATACTAATGGCAATATTACACTAGGTACTACTTCTACTATTTATTACAATGCTGATGCTGCACAAACTATTTCTTCTACCCCAACTTATGGAAATTTATATTTAAAACCTACGATTACTTCAGGTCGTACCTTCACCGCGGGTGGTGCGCTTACTATAAATGGAGATTTTACGATCAATCCTACTGCTGCTTCTGCACTAGCACTTACTGTAAATCCTGCCGGTAATATTACTGTTGCTTCAGGAAAAACCACAACTATTACTCGCACTACGAGCGCTACGTCCACTCTCGATTTGCGTCCAGTTTCTACTGATTATAATCTTTCAACTGGATTATTAAACATTGCAACAGGGGGAACCCTCGATGCAACTTCAGCTGTGTCTACTATTACTCTTACCGCTACCTCAGGAACTTTGTTTACTAATGCCGGCACATTTACTCAAGGTACTTCCGAAGTATTAGTTACAGGAGCTGGTTCCACGACTCTTTTGTCTGCAGGTACAACTTTTCATAAATTAACGATAAATAATTCCGGGAATACAGTCAGCGCTGGTGCGGTTATAACAATGTCGAATGCTAGTGCTACTAATAAACTTTACATACAATCTGGAAACTTAAACGACGGAGGCAACACTATTGTAGGTACAGCGAATGGTACTCTAGTGATGGACTCTGGTAATACTTTATACATAGGATCATCAGGAACTGCCAGTACTTTCCCTACAAACTACACCAATGGAAATATTACTTTGAGCGCTACGTCTACTGTCGTGTATCAGTCAGGTCAAAATCAGACGGTGTCAGCTGTGCCAACTTACGGGCATCTTACTATAACTCCACTTGCAAACACGCCGACTATGACTGTCGGTTCGGCTACTACTGTCGCAGGAAATTTTCTTTCTAATACTCCAGCTAATTTGACTAATACCGGAGGCATTACTGTTTCTGGAAGTGGGACGGCAACTATCTATGATAATGACGATATCGTTCCAGGAGTTATTACTACCAATGGAGGTGCGATTTTAATTAATGCAGATAGAGATGCTTCGACTGCTGGTTCTGTAAATATTGCCGGAGCTATAACTTCAAATGGAGGTTCGATTACCATTGGTGGAGGGTCTGGAACAATTTCTGCCGGTTCTGGTTTTGCTGTTGGGTCGGCGACACAAGCAACTGGTGTTTTAGTAAACGGTGTAACGGTGGCCGCTGCCGGCGGAGCTGTTGTTATTAATGGTCAAGGATATAACACAACAACAAACAGTAACCACGGTGTTCGGGTTACCGGAGCGGCTGGTGCTATTACTGCAACTGGTAATGGAACTATTAACATTACGGGTAATGGAAAGGGTAGTACAAATAGTGCTTCTAACTACGGATTAGAAGTTGATGCCGGGGGCATAATATCAACGGTAAATGGAAATTTAACAATTAGTAATTCAACTGGTGGTGGTGCGGGTTCTGGTACTGGTAATTATGGTGTCTATATTACAGGAACAAATAGTACGATTAAAACTACTGGTAGTGGAAGTTTGTCTGTCACCGGTACTGGAGGAAATGGTAGCGGTAGTGGAG
>JBBTSS010000011.1:35924-40334 GCA_038064635.1 Patescibacteria group bacterium | reverse complement strand
CTGTCACCGGTACTGGAGGAAATGGTAGCGGTAGTGGAGCTTCAAACTATGGTATCTATACTGATGCTGGTAACTCAATAACTGCTGCCGGTGCTGCAATAACAATGACCGGTACGGGAGGTGCTAGTACTGGGAATACCAACTACGGTATATATATAGTTGGAGCAAGTGCTGTTTTTAGTAATACAGGAACTGGTACAATACATATTACAGCCAACGGTGGCGGTGTTACTAATAGTGATAGTGATTATGGTCTATACGTAAATACTGGTGCCGTTATATCTACTGTTAATGGTAATTTGACTGTGATTGGAACCGGTGGTGGTGCGGGTTCGGGTACTACCCAGCTTGGTGTTCGGGTGAGTACTACTAGTAGTACTATAAAAGCAACAGGGGATGGAAATATTTCTGTCACTGGTACTGGAGGAAACGCGAACGGAAGTGGAGGCAGTAATTATGGAGTGTATTGTAGTGTTGCGAACTGTATTCAAAAGACGACTAGTACTGGTACGATAACTGTCACTGGTACTGGAGGAAACAATGGTACTGGTAGTGGAGCCAATAATATTGGTATTTATACTAACTCAGGTTCTATCACTGGTGCTGGAGGTGCCATGACTATAAATGGTACTGGTGGTAGTAGTAGTGGTAGTTCTAATGATGGTATTCGAGTAACAGCTAGTGGGGGTGCGATTACTAATACCGGATCAGGTACAATTTCTATAACCAGTGTTGCTGGTGGTGATACAAACAGTTCTACGAACTATGGTTTATTTGTTCAGAACGCAGGAGTGATATCTACTGTCAACGGGGATCTAACGATTGTTTCTACTGGTGGTGGTGCTGGATCCGGTATTAATAATTTCGGTGTTTTTGTTTCTGGTGGTGCTAGTACTATCAAAACGACGGGTAGTGGCAATATCTCACTTACAGGAATTCGAGGTGGTGGTAGTACTTCAAATAATTATGGATTAGACATAGCAGTTGCAAATGCAATTCAGACTACTGTTTCTGGAAACATTACAGTTATTGTTGATACAATTTTACTGAACGAAGCGGATGATATAAATAGTATTGGTAATCTAACTATCCGACCTTATACTGCTTCAACTACGATTGATGTCGGTACCGGTTCCAGTACCTTGCAATTAACCACTGCATATCTTGGTAATATTACTTGGGGCACTAGTAGTACTTTAACTATCGGTGGAACGGGAGCGGGGCATGTAACGATAAATACGACAAGTACGATTTTAAATAAAAATGTAACAATATTAACTGGTGGAAATATAACACTACAAAATACTGCATTTGCTCATGCTGGAGCAAGTGCGGCTACTTTAAATTTACTTGCTTATGGAAATATAACTACGACTAGTGCTATCACTGCAAGTACGAGTGCTTTAACCATAAATATAAATGCTGACTATGATGCGAATGCTTCAGGAGCTATAAGTATTGGTGCTGGAGTTGCAAGTAATGCGGGTGTGATTACTATCACTGGAGGAGGTGGAACTATTTCAACAACAAGTGCTTTTGATAACTTAACTATTAACATAGGTAGTAATACTATAACCCTCGGTGCAGCATTAAACATAACAGGTGGTCTTACTATTTCTGCTGGTACTCTGGACGTAGGAAACGGATTAAATTATGCAGTGACCGTAGGAGGAAGTTGGAGTAATGCTGGTACGTTCACTGCTCGTGCGGGAACGGTAACTTTAAACTCTGCTACTACTGCTACTGTTGGTGGTGGTCCAACCACTTTTTATAATTTAACTATTACGCATACTGCTGCTAAAGAAGTTAATTTTTCAACTAATGCTTTACATATCATCCATATCACTAATATCTTTACTGTCACAGGATCTTCAGGAAATGAAATAAAATTATATTCAACAAGTGCTGCTACAAAATGGCACATTCATCCTACCGGTACAAGTTCTGTTTCTTATGCAGATGTAAAAGATGGTGGTTGTGAAAGTGGATCAATTTCTATTTATGCATCAACTTCAATAAATTCAGGAAACAATGAGTCTTGTTGGTCTTTTGCTGGTTCTATTACTTTTTCTTTAAGTTCTAATAGCATCAACTTGGGAACTTTGTCTACTGGTAGTGCAAGTTCCGGTAGTCATACGCTTTCAGCGATTACTAATGCAGCTGGAGGTTTTGCAATAAGTTATTTAGCGACGACTCTGACGAATCAGCAAGCGGGGAGTTATACTATTCCTGTATATACTTCTTCGGCTTCAAGTCCTGGTACAGCTGGTTTTGGAATTAATTTAAAAGATAATGCAACTCCAAATGTTGGAGCTGAGCCAGTAGTAAATTCTGGTACATGTGGTATTGCAAGTGGGTATGGTACAGCAGATGCTTATACTTTTGTGGCATCTACAAGTACAACGATAACTTCTGTATCTGCTCCAGCTAATTGTGTTTATACAGCTTCCTATGTCACAAATATTTCTTCAGTTACAGCTGCAGGAAATTATTCTACTACTATTACTTATATTGCTACCGGAACTTTTTAGAATTTTAATTTTATTATTTCTATTTGTGTTAGAATAACATAATGTTTGGAAAATATTTTTTTAGAAAATTTCTTAGTTTTTTTGTAATAGTTTCTATGTTTTTTGGTGTTACTTCCAATTACGTAATGGCTGCTTCAGTTACTTCTTTTTCTGTACTTTTGACTAGAGAGAAAGCTGCTACATTAACCAACATGACAGTTACTTTCACTTTACCTGCTGGGATTGATGCTGATGAAACTATAATTCTTACATTCAACAATAGTACTAGTATTCCTGTGGGACTTGATTTTACAGATATTGATATGAAAGACGATGCGGTAGAATTAACTTTAGCTGCAGCTCCTGCTGCTTCTACTTGGGGAGTGGTCCGTACATCAAGTACTGTATTAACTTTTACAAATGGAGATACTCCTATTGGAAACACTAGTGTAATAGAAATACAAATTGGTACTCATGCTACTGCAGGCACAACTGGTGATCAGCAAATCACTAATGGTTCTGTGGGTATCACGACGCTAACTCTTTCAGGAACTATGGGCAATCCTGATATTACAGGAATAGCATCTATGCCTATCATCGACGACGACCAAGTTACAGTCACTGCTACTGTAAACCAAACTATGACTTTCGATCTTGATACTTCTGTTGCAGACGGTGAGACAGCAACTCCTTACTCTGTTGCACTCGGAACTATCACTACTACTGATACTAGAGTTTCTGGATCAACAGATTCTATAAACATGATAATCGCAGAATTAGACACAAACGCTACTGGAGGTGCTGTGGTAACAGTTCGTAATGCAAACGGTTCAAACGGACTTGTTTCTACTTCTGTACCAGCTGACAACATAGGTAGTGCAGATGGTGCGATGGTTGACGGTACAGAGAATTATGGCTTATGCGTTATCTCTGTAACTCAAACAACAGGTACTTTAGCAAAAGCTTCTCCTTACAATGCTGGTACTTGTGCTACAAACTCCGAAACAAATGATATTCAAGCGTTAACAACAACAGGAGAGAATATACTAAATACTACTTCCGCTCCTATCGCTGGTGCTCATGCGGAAATATCAGTAAACGCTGCTATTAGTGGAGTTACTGTTGCTCATTCTGATTATACAGATACATTAACATTCATCGCTACCGGAACTTTTTAGATTTTAAGAATTTATGTTATCCACAGCGTTTGGTTTAAATTTTTATAAATTTTTATGGTACAATTTGTTTGTTAATAGTAAATTCATTTTAAAAAATTATGTTAAAAAGATTTAAAAATTTCTCAAGACGGTTTGTTGCTTTGTTTGTCGTTATGGCATTACTTACCGTTTTGATTTCTCCAGAACCAGCAAACGCTGCTTCTATAACTAGCGCAAAGGCTACTTTTGGTAGACTGAAGGCAAGTACCGCAAACGAATTTGGTACTATCGAATTTGCCACTCCTACTGGTATTCAAACAGGTGGTGCTGATACACTTACATTTACTTTTTCTGCAGACTTTACCTTAGCTGCCGAGGCTGCAAACAATTTCGACATAGAGCTTGGTGATAGTGCTACTTGTTCTACTGCAAACTATACAGATGAAGTCGTAGCTTTGACTGCTTCTGCTACTGATTGGGGAGTTGATATAACAGGACAAGTGATCACCTTGTCTCCTGAAACTGATCAGACTTTGACTGCTGGTTTTTGTATGAGACTTGTTTGGGGTACAGCTGCTACAACTGGAGCTACTGGTTCTGCAAGTACCATTACAAACGGTGCCGTAGATGATGATGATACTATTGCTATTGCTGGTGACTTTGGGGATACAGGTACTATCACAGTTGATATCATCGACGACGACCAAGTTACAGTCACTGCTACTGTAAACCAAACTATGACT
>JBBTSS010000011.1:0-35824 GCA_038064635.1 Patescibacteria group bacterium | reverse complement strand
ATACAGATACATTAACATTCATCGCTACCGGAACTTTTTAGATTTTAAGAATTTAAATAATGAAAAACAATTTAAAAAATAAAAGCCTCAAAATATTTGTAGTATTAATAATTGCTTTTGTTGGATTTTCTTTTCGTTCTTATAAAGTTGAAGCTTTGAGTCTTACTCCTGTACGTTTTGAATTAAAAGGTGATCCTGGACAGACCATAGTAGATGAAATTTTACTTACCAATGAAACCACTTCAACAGAGACTTTCTATTCCTCTTTTGCAAACTTTGAAGCACAAGGTGAGTCTGGTAATCCAGCTTTTGTTGATCCTAAAGAAGGTTTAGGCACATGGATGAAAACACAAGAAGTAGTAAGCCTTGAGCCGGGAACTACTAAAACTATTCCTTTCTCTATTCAAATACCAAAAGACGCTGAGCCAGGAGGACATTTTGCTGTTATTTTCTTTGGTAATTCACCAAAGAATGACACTAGTACTGTATCTATTGGTTCACAAGCTGGAATACTTGTTTTATTGTCTGTAAATGGTGATGTAAAACAAGCTGGAGGAATAACCTCTTTTTCTAAAAAAGAGAATAAATTTTTCTATAACACACTTCCTATATCTTTTGAATATAAATTTAAAAATGATGGTAACGATAGAATGAAACCAGAAGGAAAATTAGTTTTACGAAATATGATTTATTATCCTACTGAAAAATTGGACGGTAATCCTATACAAGGTAATATTTTGCCAAATAGTACAAGAAAATTTGAAGTTACATGGGTAAATAATCCTCGAGCAAAAGATTATGTAGAGCCTACAAACATATTAGCTAAGTTTTTTGATGAAGTTGTTTATCAATGGAAGAATTTTGCTTTTGGTTTATATGGAGCTAAATTAGACTTGAGTTATGCTGGGCTAACATTTTCTGGTGGAAAAACTTTATATTTCTTTGTATTTCCTTGGCAATTACTTATAGTTATAATCATTGTATTATTTATAATCCTTTTCGGTGGCGGTAAAGCATTAAAGAAATATAACCGTTATATTATTGAGAAAGCTAGAGCTGGTAATGCGACGCCATCTATGCCTTCTAATAATGGCTAAAATTAACTACAAATTTTCTTTTTCAGTTCTTTTTTTCTTTTTATTTTATTTTTTCTGTTTTTCTTTTCCTGTGTACGGTTTAGAAATTATTTCTACTGAAGATGTTTCTGTGAATGCTGTTGTAGGAAGCACTCCTCTTGTAGATGGAGGTGGTTCTCCAAATCCTTTATATATACCAGAAACAGCTGTCAGGTTTTCTGGTATAGCTTATCCTTATGCACCTGTTTATTTATTGAAAGAAGGTGTGGTTCAAGATAAAGTTTTTTCTAATAGTTCAGGTTATTTTTCTGTTACTTTAAAAGAAGAATATAGTTCTACTGTTTTATATACATTATTTGCTGTGGATCTTTTTGGAAATAGATCTCTGCTTTTAAATTATCCAATTGTTGTTTATCAGGGTTATCTTACTCACTTGTCAGGTATTCGTTTTGCACCAACCATTGTGACAAATAAAGTAGAAGTACATCCGTATGATTATCTCACGGTTTCTGGGTACGCAACTCCAAGTGAGGATTTAGAAATTTTCGTAATAGATAAAAATAATAATAAAAAGAAGTACGAGTTTAATGCCAAAATAGATGGTACTTATAAGCTGACTTTTCCCATGCTTAATTACTCTCTGGGTGAATACGTTGTTTATGTAAAATACATAAATGATAAACGTATAAGTAAATTATTAAAATTTAAAGTAGCAGAAGAGCCAAAGTCGGACAATGGAGACACGAAAGATATTCCAGGTGATTGCAATTTTGATAAAAGAATAGATTTAGTCGATTTTTCTATTTTAGCTTATTGGTATAAAAAACCAAACCCACCAGTATGTTTAGATACAAATAAAGATAAAATAATTAATTTAGTCGATTTTTCAATATTAGCATTTTATTGGACTGGGCGTTATGAATAAATATTTTTTATTTTTTTTAATAATTTCTTGTTTTTTTACTTCAAAAACTTTTGCTGCTGATGTTTCTTTTCAGGTAGAAGACCACATAGAGGTGGCTGATAGTTTCTATGTTGATATTATTGCAAATACAGACGGGGAATTAGTGAATTCAATTGAAACTACAATTGAATTTCCAGAAGATTTGGTCATTTTTTCTGGTTATAAAAATGAAGGTGTCTTAAAGCTTTGGATTGAGGCTCCTTATGAAAAAAACGGTAGAGTTTATTTTAGTGGTATTGTTCCTGGTGGTGTAAACGGTTTTTATGATGCCAACTCATCTGTTTTATTGCCAATAAAATTTGTAAGGTTGTTTTTTGTAGCTAAAAAAGCAGGTGAAGGGAGCTTTAGTTTAAAGAATACTCAGTTGCTTAAGAATGATGGAAAGGGTAGCTTGATGTACTTCGAGGAAAGAGGTGTGTCTTTTAGTGTACAACCAAACTTAAATTCTGGTGAAGAAAATTCTATTAAATTAGACAATGAACCACCTTTACCTTTTGAGATTACGTATTTAAAATATTCTTTTTTTTCAAAAACCCCTTCTTTACTTTTATTTGAAACAACAGATAAAAAAATAGGTGTAAAAGAATATCAAATGAAAGTAGATAATGGTCTTTGGTCTGTTGTTAAAAGTCCAAAATCAATAGACCGAGGTATATTAGGTCATTTGATAACTATAAAAGCTTTAGATTTTAATAATAATGCAAAGGAGGCGTATATTTACATACCAGGTATAATAACGGTAAATATAGTCATTTCTATATTTGTAGGACTGATTTTTATCATTTGGCTTTATAAATTGTTATTATATAAATAATGAAAAATTTTCTTATATTATTTGTCGTAGTGTTAGTATGTTTTAGTCATAGTGTTTTTGCATTGTCGGATACAAGTATCTCTTTTAGTAATCCACCAAAAGAAGTTCGTGTTGGAGATATAGTGACTTTTGATATTAAGGTTAACTCAGAAAAAGAATCGATGAACGCGGTGTCTGGTTTGATGACTTTTCCTCAAGATAAGTTAGAAATAGTCAGTATTTCAAGTAGTGGAAGTTTGATAAATGTATGGACAGAAGAACCAAAATTAAAAGAAAATAAAATTCCTTTTGAAGGAGTCATTGTAACTCCTGGTTTCAAAGGTCTAGGTGGTCTTGTTTTTAAAGTTTCTTTTAAAGCTAAAAAAACAGGAATTGCTACGTTGAGTTTTATTGAAGGGTCTATATTGGCTAATGACGGCTACGGTACTAATATATTAGATAATTTGTCCTCAGTTAACTTTAAAATTAGTGAATTAAAATCAGATTTAAGGCCTGTTAATACTATTAACAATACCATCTCGTCGGAAACAGTAAGTAGTGAGATGGTTAATGAAATAAAAACAGAACCAACTCAAACTGATAATTTTAAAAAAATAGACGTAAAAACTATATATGTTTACTTTCCAGTTTTTGTAAATGAGAATTTTGTTATAATGTTACTAACTCTCGTATTACTTATTATTGTTTGTGTCTTGTTATTTATTCTCTTTTTTTTGTATGTCAGTTCATTTACTTCTTATTGCTTGAATCCATTTTTTATCCAGAAATCTCGAGCTCCGAAAAAAGAAGATCCAAGGATTTTAAAGGCCTTACAAAATTCAAATGATGATTCTTTTAAAGAAAAGTCGGCGGATCAGTAATATTATTTTAGTTTCCATCTAAAAAAAGCGTCTTTAATTTTTTCAGAAATAGTCCTAGGTTTTAATTGAGGGGGATTAATGTCTTCTTTTATTTCTAATTTATTTTGATTCTTGAGGGATATTTTTTTTGGGAGCACTTTCTTTTTTCTTGATATATTTTTATGTTTTGGAATGTTTTTTATATTTATATTTTCGAATTCTTTTTTGAAAATATTATTTAAAGTAAAACTTTCTAAATTATTATTTTTAATTCTATTGTTCCAGTCGGTGAGTGTGCCGAGATCTTTTATGCCAAATTTTTTTGCAAAAGAAGTTTGGTTTTTTATCATTACAATTTTTAAAATTAATGGATCATTAAATCCGTAAGATTGTAATTCTTTTTTTTGCATACCTCTGAAAAAAGCGGGGAGAGATTTCCATAAAACATACGTCTGGAATTCTTTCTCTTTATATACATTTTTTTTGGCATTTGTTGGCATTTGATTAATTATATAATTAATTTTTTTTTAAAACAATCACTTTTTTTTAAAAAATATCTACTTATCAACATATTTTATTCATTTTAATCAATAATCATATATTCCAAATGATATAATTAATATACATGTTGTTAGGGATTTTTAATTTTAAAAAGATTTTTTTATTTTTGTTCACAATAATTCTATTGTGTTCTTTTTCTATTAAAGTTTTTGCTGAAGATGAAATAATTTCTACTCCTATTGAAAATACTCCAAGCGAAACTGTCGAAGTAGTTGTTGAAGTACTCCAAGCTCCAGAAATAATTTCAGAAACAGTTTCAGAAGAAATAATTCCTGAAGCAGATCCTGTCTTAGAAACAGAAGAAGTAGTTCCTGAGGTGCTTGGCGTAGAAGCAGAAAATTTATCAGCACCCACTGAAGATGTTGTTGTAGAAAATTTACCAGAAGATACCGAAGAAGTTTTAACCCCTGAAGTACTTGAGTCAGAAAATACAGAAATAGTAGATGATGTTCCTGCCTCTGAGGTAACAGAAGATATGACACCTGTAGAAAATTTACCAGAAGTTGGCGGAGGAAGTACTCCTGAAGAAGTTCCAGTACTAGAGGTTGTTCCTGAAGCTGTACAAGAGGAAGTGGTAGACACAACACGACTTCCAAATATCGAAGAGCAGTTTACTGACAACGGTAAGGTTGTAGTAGTTTCTTCGACTCCCGAGCAAGACCTCATCGCTCCTATGGTTGATGTTCCAGTACTTACAGAAATTCCTGAAATTTTTAAAGTTGGTCAAGAAGATCAAATAAAAATAAAATGGACTAATAATGAAAATCAAGAAATGCAATTCGTTGCTTATGACAATGATGCGGATGGTTTGATTGATCACGTGGGTTGGATAGTGCCACACCTTTCAGTCCAGACTTTTGAAATTATTTATATCTCTAAAGCATTACAACTAGATGCAAATAAAAATACTATTGCAGATATTTATGATGTTGTAAGTTTGAGAGATCAAAACTATGCAAGTCTACTAGATGGTCAGTATGTACGAGTTACTTTTGAAAAATTATTGGACAATACAAAAGATATAACTTTGTATGCCAAACCAACTGATGAAAATTTTCCTGCAGCAATAGAGGTGTACACGGTAGATGGAATATTGTTAGCAACTTTTCCAACTATTGACCACGATGGTAAATACAGAATTCTTTTAACGAACTTAATTGGTGAAGCAGATGTGTTTGATTTAAAAATAATTGGCAATATTGATATTGATCAAATCATTGACCCTCCTGCTACTGCATACTGGGTAGGAGGATCTGGAAACTGGTCTGACGCTACTAATCACTGGGCGACAAGTTCAGGTGGAGCACCTGGTGCAGGAAATACTCCAGACGCTACTAGTGCTGTTGTTTTCGATGCTTCTTCTGGAAGTGCTTCTGACATAGCAACAATAGACACAGCTTTCAGCGTTGGTTCACTTACTATAAGTGGATATACTGGTGCAATTGTTCAAAGTGCAAATCTTACGATTACAAATGCAAGTGGCGGGACTGGAAATTATGCTCAAACTTCTGCTGCAGCTTTTTCTGCAACTACTCCTGGTACAAATACTTTTTCTGCAACAGGAAGTTTTTCTGTAACTTCTGGTACCTTTAAAAGATACACCGGCATAGGTATCAGTACAGACCCTTACATGGTTTATGATATTTACGGTTTACAAGGAATGAAAACTAGTTTGAGTAGTTCTTATAAACTCAATAATGCAATTGACGCTACAGTAACTTCTGGTTGGAACTCTGGCGCAGGTTTTGTACCAGTGGGGGACAACACTACAAACTACAGTGGAATTTTCGATGGAGATAATTACACTATCAGTAATTTATTTATTAATTCCACTACAACAAACTATGTAGGACTTTTTGGTTATTCAAACAACAGTATTAAAAATTTAGTTTTAACTGGTGCAAATATTACCGGTGTTGGTACTGCTGGAAGTAATGGTAGTGACGGAGCCGCTGGTACCTCAGGTGTAACTCCAACAGCTGGAGGTACTGGTACTGCAGGTACTGTGGGGTCTGCACTATATATAGGAGGAGTAGTTGGATATAACGTCGGATCAGTTTTGACTGTAAGCATTGCTGGTAGTGTTACTGGAACAGGAGGAACAGGAGGAACAGCGGGTAATGGTGGTGCTGGAGGAAATACTACAAGTGGTGGAACAGTATCTGGTGCTGGAGGAACTACGGTTAGTAATGCTGCTGCCGTTGGAGGTATCGCCTATGTTGGAGGACTCATTGGATATTCACAACAAGGAAGCGTGACTGCAACTAGCTCGGCTACAGTTGTGGGTACTGGAGGTACTGGTGGCGCAAGTGGAAACGGTGGTGCTGGAGGAACAAATTCTGGAACTGGTATCGGAGGTGCGGGCGGAGGTGTGGGTGTCCCCGGAGCTGGAGGTATCACATACGTTGGAGGGCTTATTGGTTGGGTGAACTCTGGAGGAATAAGAGAGGCTTCCTCAACAGGAAGTATTACTGCTACTGGTGGAACAGGTGGAGCTGCTGGAACAGCTGGTGCTGGTGGTGCTGGAGGAACTGCTGCTATTGGTGGAGCCGGGGGTGCAGGTGGAGCCGGGGGTGCAGGTGGAGTAGCTTACGCTGGAGGACTCATCGGAAACAATCTTGGAACTATTCAAAATGGATCATACGCAACTGGAACAGTTGCTTCCACTGGTGGGACTGCAGGTACAGGATCTGCTGGTGGAGTTGCTGGTGCTTCAGCTGTAGCAACTTCTGGAACTGCTGCAACAGGTGGCGCCGGTGGTGCTGGTGGTGCCGGAGCTGTCGCTTACGCTGGAGGACTTGTAGGACTTAATAGTTCTGATGGCGTAATAACTGGAGCTACAACTGCTGTCTATTCAACTAGTGCTGTTACTGCTACAGGTAGTGCGGGTGCAATTGGACGAGCGGGAGGAACAGGGGGAAATGGTAGTGCGGGAACTGCTCATACTGGAGGTACTGGTGGTGCCGGAGCAACTGGAGGCGCTGGCGGTGCTGGTTACGCGGGAGGACTTGTAGGACTAAATGCTGGAGTTATCATTTCTGCAAATTCTGGAACAGGAGCAGTTACCGTGACTGGTGGTGCGGGAGGAGTTGGAGGTACTGGAGGATCCGGTGGAGCAAAAGGTTCTTCTGGAACAAACGGTGCTGGAGGTGCTTCTGGTGCTGGAGGTACAGCGAACTCCACTTCGTCTTATGCTGGAGGTGTAGCTGGAGCTAGTACTGGTCTTATTCAAAGTTCATATTCTACAAATGCTATCACTGGTACAGGTGGTGCTGGTGGTGCTGGTGGATCGGGTGTAACAGGACTCACTGGTCTTGCTGGTATTGCCGGAGGTACAGGAGGTGTTGCGGGTATTTTATATATTGGAGGCGTCACAGGAAGTAATACTCTTACTATTACGGGAAGTTATCACACTACTGGTGCACTGACTGGCACCGCTGGTGCCGGAGGTGCTGCTGGTGCGGGAGGTACCGGAGGGTCAGGTGCTTTAAATGGCGCAGGAGGAACTGCAACAGTAGGAGCTATTATTTATGCAGGAGGGGTAGTTGGAAATAACGCAGGTGTTTCTATTTTAAATTCTTATTCAACTGGCACTGTTACCGGTACTGGTGGCGCCGGAGGTGCAGGAGCTAATGGAGGTAATGGAGGAACAAGTTTGGCGGGTAATGCAGGAACTGTTGGAGCTGTGGGAGGTATTGCTTATGTTGGAGGTGTAGTTGGATATACTTCCAATGGTGAAATTTTAGATTCCTATTCTACTGGAGTTGTTACTGTTGCTGGTGGTGCTGGTGGTGCTGGCGGAGCCGGAGGTGCTGGTGGATCAGGAGCAGCATCTACTTCTGGTGGCGCCGGAGCAGCTGGTGCTGCTGGTGGTGCCGGAGGAAATGCTTTTGGAGGAGGAGTTGTTGGTAACTATATTTTAGGACCAATTTCTACTGTCTATAATACTGGAAATGTAATTGTCACTGGTGGTGCTGGTGGTAATGCGGGAAGTGGTGGTGCGGGAGGTACTGGGGGAACAAATGCTATTGGTGGAGTTGGTGCGACTGGCGGTACCGGTGGTGCTGGAGCTATTGCCTATGCTGGTGGAATTGCTGGACAAAGCACTGGGGTTATTCAAGGAACTTCTTATTCGACAGGGAATATCACTGCTACTGGAGGAACTCCGGGTGATGGTGCAGTGGGTGGTGCCGGAGGTGCGACAACTGCGACATTCAACTCTACGGCTGCAGCAGCCGGAGGCGCCGGAGGCGCTGGTGGTGCTGGAGCTATTGCTTACGCTGGAGGATTAGTGGGTAGTAGTACAAATACAATTAGTAACTCTTATGCCACAGGCACAATTGCTGCTACTGCAAGTGTTGGTAAAAATGGTGCAAATCCTGGAGCAGCTGGCGATGGTTCAGCTGGAGGATCAAGTCATGCTGGAGCAGTTGGTGCGACAGGTGGTGCTGGTGGTGCTGGAGCTGTCGCTTACGCTGGAGGACTCGTTGGACTTAATACTTCAACTATTACAAATTCATATATTGAATCAGGTTCTGTTACTGCGACAGGTAGTGCTGGAGGTGATGGAGCAAATGGTGCGGTTGGAGGAGTAGGAGGCACAAGTGCTATCGGAGGAGTAGGAGGAGTAGGAGGAGCTGGAGCGGCTGGAGGTATAGGTTATGCTGGAGGCGCCATAGGAAATAATACTGCAGGAACTATTCAAAGTTCTTCACGTTCTTTTGCAACTGTTGCATCTGTTTCAGGTAATTCTGGAAATGGTGGTACTGGTGGTGATGGAGGGACTCGAGCAGTCGGAGGTGCCGGTGGTGCTGGAGGTGGAGTTGGTATAGCTGCTTATGCTGGAGGGTTAGTTGGAATTAGTACTGGGGTTGTAAATGGTTCTTATGCTACGGGTACAGTAACTGCGACTGGTGGAGCTTCTGGCAATCCTGGATCTGGTGGTAATGGAAGTAGTGGAACTACTGGAGCAACCGGTGGAGCTAACGGTGGTACTGAAGTAGCAGCGAATATATTGACTCGTGTCGGAGGCGCATCTTATGCGGGTGGTCTTGTGGGATACAATAGTACAAATGGAATTGTGCAGGGAGTTTCTTATGCAACAGGAAATGTTACTTCTACTGGAGGTGCGGGGGCTACTGGTTCTACTGGCGCAAATGGTGGAAATTCTTCGAGTGCCGTAGCCGGTGCAGCCGGTATCGCTGGTCTTAGTGGTGGTGCTGGAGGTGTGTCTGCTGCTGGAGGTATCGCTGGTTGGAACATCGGTGTTATAAGTAATACTTCTTATGCTTCTGGAAACGTAGTTTCTACTGGTGGTGCCGGTGGAAATGGTGGTAATGCTGGAACTCCTGGATCAAGTGGAGCCGGTATTGCAGGAGTTGCAGGTGTTGTGGGTGGTGCTGGAGGTATAGGTGGTATTTCTTATGCTGGTGGTTTGGTTGGTTACAATGGTGTTATTGGTACGACTTTGAGTACACCAAATACTACAGGAACAGTCACCTCTACTGGAGGTGTCGGAGGGACTGGAGGTGTTGGAGGAAATGGAGGTACTGGAGGTAGTACTACTGGAGCTATTGGAGGAGCAGGTGCCGCAGGTGGAGCTGGAGTTGCCGGAGGCGCAGCTTACGGAGGAGGCGTTGCTGGAGTGAACATTGGGGTTATTGATAGTGTTACATACACTATTACTACAATAACTGTCAGTGGTGGAACAGCAGGAGTCGGAGGAGTTGGTGGAAATGCTGGAGCGTCTGGAAATATTTCTGGAAGTACTGGAGCCACTGCTGGTGCCGGAGGTGCCGGAGGTGCCGGTGGCGCATCTTATGCAGGAGGATTAGCTGGAGATAACTCCGGAGTTATTGTGGACTCTGTTGTGAATGGAAGTATTTCTGTAACTGGTAAAAATGGAGGAGTTGGGGGCCTCGGTGGAAATGGAGGTAATGGTTCCGCTGGTACAGGAGGTCATGCTGGAGGTGTTGCTGGTGCTGGAGGTACAGGTGGTGCTGGAGGTGCAGTCTATGTCGGAGGACTTGTGGGTCAGGGTAACGGAAATATTTCTACATCAGATAGTACTGGAGGAACTATTACTGTTACTTCAGGAGGAACTGGGGGAGCTGGAGGTGATGGAGGTACGGGTGGTACGGGTGGATCTGGAAGTGGAAGAAATGGTACTAGTGGTGCTGGAGGTACAGGTGGTGCCGTAGGTCCAGTTTATGCTGGTGGAGCCATCGGATACAATTCTTTAACTGCAGTTACTATTGATCATATTCATTCAACAAAAAATGTAACTGTTACTTCTGGTACTGGAGGTGCCGGAGGTTCTGCGGGTGCTGGAGCAAATGGTTCCGCGGGAGCAGTTGGTGGAGCTGGAGGAGGAGGTGGAGCGGCGGGAGTTGCGGTCTATGCTGGAGGCCTCGAAGGATACAATGCTGGAGCAGGACATGTTATCAGTAATTCTTATGCCACAGGAACTATTACGGTTACCGGTGGCGCTGGAGGTGTTGGAGCTACTGGAGGATCTGGAGGTAGTGGTGTAGCTAGTAGTATTACTGGAGGTGCCGGAGCTGTCGGAGGTATTGGTGGCGCTGGAGGATTTGCTTACGGTGGAGGACTTGTTGCTTTTACAAACACAACTGTATCTATTAGCTCTTCTTATGCAACTGGAAATGTAACTGTTACTGCTGGCGCTGGAGGTGCTGCTGGAAATGGTGGCGCCGGTGGCGCCGGTGGAACTTCATCAACTGGAGGCGCTGGAGCTATCGGAGGTGCGGCTGGACTTGGTGGCGCAGCTTATGTTGGAGGATTAGTAGGAGCTGTGACTTCAGGAGATATTATAAATTCATATTCAACTGGTTTAGTGACTGGCACTTCTGGTGCCGGAGGAGTGTCTGGTAATGGAGGTAGTGGTGGAACAGGAGGTTCGGGTGTTATTGGAGGTATTGGTGCCGCAGGAACTGTCGGAGGTGCTGGAGGGGTAAACTATACAGGAGGTCTCGTCGGAGATAATGGAGGTACCATTCAAAGTTCATATCATATTACTGGAGGTGTTATTGCAACTGGTGGCGCCGGTGGAGTAGGTGGTACCGGAGGAGTTGGTGGTACTTCTGGAAGTATTACTAATGGAACAGCAGCAGTCGGAGGTGCTGGAGCAGCTGGAGGTGTAGGAGGAGCAGTATCTGTCGGAGGGCTTGTGGGTAGAAATAATGCGGCTACTTCTATTATAAATAGTTCTTATGCAACTACAAATGTCACTACGACAGGAGGCGCTGGAGGTGCAGCTGGTGCTGGAGGAAATGGTGGTGATGGATCCGCTGGTACAAATCATATCGGAGGCGCTGGAGGTATCGGAGGCGCTGGTGGTGCTGGTGGAGGAGCAGTAGGTTCTGCTGTTCAGGCAGGAGGTTTAGTAGGTCAAAATCTTCTTGGAACAATAACTACGAGTTATGCGCAAACTGGAACCGTGACTGCGACAGGAGGCGCTGGAGGTGCTAGTGCCCAAGGTGGTACAGGAGGTACTGGTACAGGTACTGCTCTTTATGGTATCGGAGGTGCTGGAGGTGCTGGCGGTGCTGGCGCTGGTGTTTATGCTGGAGGACTTGTTGGTTATACCACTGGAGTTATTCAAACTAATTCATATTCAAAAACAGAAATAGTTGTCACAGGTGGTGCAGGGGTGAATGGATCAGACGGAAGGAGTGGAGCTACAAATAGTGGAGTAGCTGGAAGTGTCGGAGGTGCTGGTGGTGCGTCTGGTGTTTTGTATGTCGGAGGTCTCGCAGGTTATATAACCTCGGATATTATTTCTTCTTATGCTAGCTATCATTCTGGATCATCCAAGGGTAACATCACTGCAACTGGTGGAGCTACTGGTAATGGAGGTTCTGCTGGTAATGGGGGTAGCGCTCTAGCAACTGGAAGTGCTGGTGGCGCTGGAGGAGTCGGAGGAGTCGGAGGTGCTGCCTCTGGTGCGTACGTTGGCGGACTTGTGGGATACAGTGCTAACACAGGATTAATTACTACATCTTATTCTGAAATTTTAACTATCTCTGGAAGCGAACAAGCCGGAGGAACAGGAGGTAATGGTGGCTCTGGAGGATTAGGAATAGGAGCATTCAATGGAGGTATTGGTGCCGTGGGTGGTGCCGGTGGTGCTGGTGGTTATCGTGCGTATGGAGGACTTGTCGGAGATAACCTTGGAACTATTCAATCAACTTCTTATTCTTCAATTGCAATTACGGTAACAGCTGGTGCTGGTGGACTTGGAGGTAATGGTGGTACTGGAGGAACTTCAGGATCTACGATTTCAAGTGGAACAGCAGCAGTGGGAGGTGCCGGAGGTGCCGGAGGTGCCGGTGGTCTTGCTTATGGTGGAGGACTTGTTGGGCGTATGACAGGTACCACTCAACTTTTACAAATTTTAAATTCTTATGCTACGGGTGCGGTTGCGGTAACTGGAGGACTTGGAGGTAATGGCGGTGTTGGAGGTAATGGTGGTGATGGTTCAACTGGAACTACAACTCACATCGGTTCTGCCGGAGCACTCGGAGGTTCTGCTGGAACCGGAGGTGAAGCCAACGCAGGAGGACTTGTCGGATATAGTAGTTTTTCATCAGGAACAAGTAATTTTGTTACTGATTATGCAACAGGAAATGCCACAGCTACTGGAGGTAATGCAGGAACTGCGGGCACTTCCGGAAATGGTGGTGCTTCTAGGACGACTATTGCTGGTGGTGCTGGTGGTGGTGCGGTTACCGCAGCTGCCGGAGGCGCAGCTTACGCTGGAGGATTGATTGGAAATAGTAGAATTACCACAGGACTTAGTGATGTAATTAGTTCATACGCAACGGGAAATGTTACTAGTACTGGAGGAGTAGGTAGTACTGGAAGTATTGGAGGAGCTGGTGCAAACGGCGCAGCTTCTTCTATTGGTGGAGCCGGAGGTGCTGGTGGTGCAGGTGGCACCGGTGGTGAATCAAACGCTGGAGGTTTAGCTGGATATCTAAGTGTTACCACTGGAGGAAGTAGATCTCTGACTTCATATTCTACTGGAAATATTGTGGCCTCTACTGGAGGTACTGGTGGACTTGGTAGAAGCGCTGGAACACCTGGAAATGGTGGCTCGGGTGCTGCCGGAGGAACAGTTGGTGCTGGAGGTGCTGGAGGTGCTGGAGGTGCATCTTACTCAGGAGGCTTTGCTGGACAGATGAGTGGTGGAGTATTTACTACAACGAGTTATTCAACAAGAAATGTTTCTGCTACAGGTGGAACCAGTGGTAACGGTGCGACTGGTGTTATTGGTGGTACCGGAGGGTCAAGTGCAATTGGTGGAGTCGGTGGTGCTGGTGGTGCTACTGCTGCCGGAGGCGCAGCTTATGCTGGAGGATTGATTGGTGTTAACCCTGGAATAGTTGGAGGTACTTCTTATGCGACTGGAAATGTCACATCTACTGGTGGTGCGACAGGCACACCGGGAGTTGGTGGAGCAGGAGGAGTAAGTGGAAGTGTTTCAGGTAGTACCGCTGCAACAGGAGGTGCAGGAGGAGCTGGTGCGGCAGGAGGTGCTAGTTATGCTGGTGGACTCACGGCGAACAATTCTGCTACAGGTGTAATTATAAATTCATACTCAACCGGAACAGTAACGTCCTTAGCTGGTAATGGTGCGAGTGGTGCCATTGGAGGAGCAGGTGGAAATGGAAACAGCGGTACTGGAAATCATATTGGTGGCGCTGGTGGAGTCGGTGGTGCAGCTGGTGCTGGAGGTGCGTCTTACTCTGGTGGACTTATTGGAAACAACGTTAACGCAGCCAATACTATAAATACAAGTTACTCAACCGGGGCGACTGTAACTGCTACAAGCGGTACTGGTGGCAATGGTGGAACAGGAGGTGCTGGAGGTAATCCTGGAAGTGTTGGAGTCGGAGGTATTGGTGGTGCCGGAGGCGCTGCCGGTGCTGGAGGAGTTTTATACACTGGAGGATTTGTCGGTTACAACGATGGAACTATTCAATTAAATTCTTACACTAGATCTAGTGTCACAGCGACAGTTGGTGCAGGAGGTGCTGGTGGCACAGGAGGAGATGGTGCGACTGGTTATGCTGGAAGTGGTGGTAACGGTGCAGTTGGTGGTGCCGGAGGTGCAGCAACTGCGGGCGGAGCTGGAGGTATAGGTTACGCCGGAGGATTTGCTGGATGGAATAATACATCACGTACTATTAAAGATTCATTTACAACAGGAACTCTGACTATTTCAGGTGGCGCCGGTGGCGCTGGAGGTGCAGGTGGTAACGGCGCTGTAGGAGGTGCTGGAGATACTACTTTCACTGGAGGTACAGGTGGAGCTGCTGGAGCATCAGGAGCTGGTACTGTGGGTGGAATAAAATACGGCGGAGGATTTGTTGGTTATAATCTTGGAACTATAAATACTGTTTATACAGTTGGTGCGGTTTCGGTTACTGGGTCTACTGGCGGAGTTGGAGGTAATGGCGGAAATGGTGGAACAGGTGGGGTTGGTGGAGCATCAGGTGCTGGTGGAGTAGGTGGTGCACAAGGTGCAACTGCTGCTGGAGGTGCTGGTGGAGTTTTGTATGCCGGAGGTTTTGCTGGATATAACTTTACTGCTGGAACAATTCAATATTCTTGGTCATCTGGAAATGTTACTACTACTGGTGGCACAGGAGGTGCTGCTTGAGTTAGAGGTATTTCTGGTGCTGGAGGTGCTGGTGGAACTCTTGCCGGTGGTGCCGGTGGAGCTGGTATTGCCGGTGGTGCCGGAGGAGCTGGAGGTGCAAGTTATGCTGGAGGATTTGTTGGTTCAAACTTAACAACTGGATCTTTTAATACAAGTTATTCTTCTGGAAGTGTCACTATGACCGGAGGTAATGGAGCAACCGGTGGCACCGGAGGAAAAGGAGGTAATGGAGGAGTCGGAGGAAGTGGTGGATCTGGTAATGGAGGCGCAGGTAGCGTAGGACTTGTCGGTGGAGTTGGTGGAGTCGGTGGAGCTGTAACTGGCGGAGGACTTGTCGGTGAAAATACCGGAACTGTTTCAAACGCGTATGCAAAGGGAAGTGTCACTGTGACTGCGGGTATTCCTGGAAATGGTGGTACGGGTGGTGATGGAGGTAATGGAGGCGCAGCTGGCGGAGGTAGCGCTGGAGCAAATGGTAACGGAGCAAACGGAGGAGTCGGTGGTGCTGGAGCGAGTGCCTTTGCTGGAGGGCTTTTAGGTAGTCAGGCGACTTCTGTAATCACAAATACTTATGCCACAGGCGTTCCTAGTGGTACAAAAACTTCTGGTGCTACTGGAGGTGCAGCGGGTGTTGCTGGTACTGGAGGTACTGGCGGAAGCAATGGTAGTGCTGGAGCATCTGGTTCTTCAGCTTCACTTCAGTATGTTGGAGGGATAACAGGAAATCCTACTAGTGGAACTTATTCTTCGACTTACTGGGACACAGACACTTCTGGATTTGCAGCTGGTGATGGAGTAGGTAATGGTGTCGACCCTGCTGGAATGACAGGAAAAACTACTGTTCAAATGAAACAAGAAGCAACATTTACTAGTTGGGATTTTGCAACACCATTATGGGAAATAGTTGAGACTACGACTTATCCATATTTTAATTATCAATACGCACCAGATGCACCGACAAGTGTCGTGGCAGTTGGAGGAAATGGAGAAGCGACAATAACTTTTATTGCACCTGCTAATACGGGAGGTTCTGCTATTACTTCATATACTGTGACATCAAGTCCAGGAGGTTTCACTGCTACTGGTGGAAGTTCACCGCTTACAGTAACTGGTTTAACAAACGGTACAGCCTACACATTTACTGTGACTGCAACAAATGCAAATGGTACAAGTATTTCTTCATCAACAAGTAATTCTGTCACACCTGCGACAGTTCCAGGCGCACCAACTATCGGTACAGCAACTCATGGTAATGGACAGGTTACAATCACATTTTCTGCGCCAGGGTCTAATGGAGGTTCTGCAATTACTTCTTACACTGTGACATCAAGTCCAGGAGGTTTCACCGCAACTGGTGGAAGTTCACCACTTGTTGTTACCGGTCTTACAAATGGTACTGCGTATACTTTTACTGTGACTGCAACAAATGCAGTAGGTACTGGATCTGCATCTGCATCAAGTAACTCTGCAACACCAGCAACTGTTCCTGGTGCACCAACTATCGGTACAGCAACTCATGGTAATGGTGAAGCAACTATCACATTTAGTGCTCCTAGTTCAAACGGAGGTTCTGCAATTACTTCTTACACCGTCACTTCTTCACCTGGAGGTTTTACAGGAACTGGGGGATCTTCACCTATAACTGTAACTGGGCTTACAAATGGAACTACATATACATTTACTGTTACTGCAACAAATGCAGAGGGTACAGGCACTGCTTCTGCTACTAGTAATTCTGTGGTTCCAGCAACTGTTCCTGGTGCACCAACTATTGGCACAGCAACTCGTGGAAACGGACAAGCAACAATTACATTCTCTGCTCCAGGAAGTAACGGAGGTTCAGCAATAACTTCTTACACCGTCACTTCTTCACCTGGCGGATTTACTGCAAGTGGTGCAGGAACACCCTTAACTGTCACGGGTCTTACAAATGGAACTGCATATACTTTCACCGTTACTGCAACGAATGATGTAGGAACAGGTAGTGCATCTGTTGCAAGTAATTCTGTCACACCTGCGACAGTTCCAGATGCACCAATAATAGGTACAGCAACTCGAGGTAATGGTGAAGCGACAGTTACATTCTCTGCTCCTAGTTCAAACGGAGGATCTGCAATTACTTCTTACACTGTGACATCAAGTCCTGGAGGATTTACAGGAACTGGTGGATCTTCACCTATAACTGTAACTGGGCTTACTAACAGTGTGAGTTATACATTCACTGTAACTGCAACAAATGATGTTGGTACTAGTGTCGCATCAAGTCCAAGTAATACTATAATTCCTGCGACTGTTCCTGATGCTCCGACAATAGGAACTGCAACAGGAGGAAATGGTGAGGCTGTTATAACTTTCTCTGCACCTGGATCTAACGGAGGTTTGCCTGTTACTTCATATACTGTGACTTCAAGCCCAGGTGGTATTACGGCTACTGGAGGATCTTCACCTATTGTTATTACCGGTCTTACAAATGGTACAACTT
This sequence comes from Patescibacteria group bacterium, assembly GCA_038064635.1. Lineage (GTDB taxonomy): Bacteria > Patescibacteriota > Minisyncoccia > Phycocordibacterales > UBA9973 > UBA9973. Next base: position 18,404 of record JBBTSS010000011.1, on the reverse strand, counting down.
ATACATTTACAGTAGTTGCTACTAATGTAGTCGGAGATAGTGTTGCTTCAGCTACCAGTAATTCAGTAGTTCCAGTTACCGTTCCAGGCGCGCCAACTATCGGTACTGCTACTCGAGGTAACGGTGAAGCTACAATTACATTCTCTGCACCAGTATCTAACGGAGGTTCAGCAATAACTTCTTACACCGTCACTGCTTCACCTGGAGGTTTAACTGGTACCGGTGGAAGTTCTCCAATCACAGTTACTGGATTAACAAATGGCACAACATATACTTTCACTGTTACAGCAACAAACGCACAAGGTACTGGGGTTGCATCTGCAACAACTAATTCCATTGTTCCAGCAACTGTTCCAGATGCGCCAACTATCGGTACTGCTACTTTAGGAAATGGACAAGCTACTGTAACTTTTTCAGCACCAGCAAGTAACGGAGGTTCAGCAATTACTTCTTACACAGTTACTGCAAGTCCTGGAGGAGCTACTGCAAGTGGTGGAAGTTCCCCGATTGTAATAACAGGTTTAACAAATGGAACAACATACACTTTCACTGTAACAGCTACAAATGATGTCGGTACAGGTACTTCTTCTGCTACTAGTAACTCTGTGGTTCCAGCTACTGTCCCAGGTGCTCCAACTATTGGCACAGCAACTCTAGGTAATGGTGAAGCGACAGTTACATTCTCTGCTCCTAGTTCAAACGGAGGATCTGCAATTACTTCTTACACAGTAACATCAAGTCCTGGAGGATTTACAGGAACCGGTGGATCTTCACCTATAACTGTAACTGGACTTACTAACGGCACTGAATATACTTTCACTGTAACAGCTACTAATGCACAAGGTACTGGTACAGCTTCTGTTGCAAGTAATGCTGTGACTCCTGCCACTGTTCCTGGTGCACCAACAAATGTTGCCGGAGAAGCGTTGGATAGTAGTGTAAATGTTTCTTGGTCAGCCCCGGCTTCTAACGGAGGTTCTGCAATTACTTCTTACACAGTTACTGCAAGTCCTGGAGGAGCTACTGCAACAAGTGGTACAACTACTGCCACAGTTACTGGGCTTACAAATGGTGTGACCTATACATTTACTGTCACAGCTACTAATGCACAAGGCACTGGAGTATCCTCTGGTTCTAGTGCTGGAGTAACTCCTGCAAGTGTTCCTGGTGCACCGACAAACTTAGCTGGAGATGTGGATGATAGTAGTATTAATCTTTCTTGGTCTGCACCAGTAAGTGACGGAGGTTCTGCTCTTACGGATTATGTAATCGAATATAAACTTACAACTGGAGGTACTTGGGCAGTATTTGCAGATGGTATAAGCACCACACCTTCAGCTACTGTAACAAGTTTATCAAATGATAATTCTTACGACTTCCGTGTTTATGCAAAAAATGCAATTGGTACTGGTTCTGCTTCAGGTACAGTCAGTGCGACTCCCGGAGCTCCAGCTCAAGTATTGATCCAAAGTTTTACTGATTTAACTACACCAAGTATCTCTACTGCAGTGCGTATTACTAACGAAGGATCTACTGCTTATGAGTATCAGTACACTTGGTGTGTCACTGACTCTGCTCTAAACCTTTGTGGAGGTGTTGATGATGTCTTTAGTTCAACTGCAGCAAAGCTTATCCAACCACTTGAAAATTGGGATACAACATTAAATTCTACTGTATCTTCTTCCGGAAGCTACTTCTTTCATTTAGATGTATCATTCGGATCTGATTCATCTCAAGCTGTGCAGTCATTTACTGCTACTAGTGGAACTCCACCTCCTTCTGGTGGTGGAGGAGGTGGAGGTGGTGGAGGAGGAGCTTTTGTTCCACCTGTACCAGTACCAGAAATATCAAACTCTTCTGCTTGTATCGGAGCAGACTTAAATCATGATGGAAAAGTAAATTCAGTTGATTTCTCAATCATGCTTTCTTTCTGGAAAACTTCTGCACCATTTAAAAATGCTTGTGTAGACATAAATATAGACAAACAAGTAAATTCAGTAGACTTTTCAATCCTTCTTTATCAATGGGGCAAGAAACCTGTTTTGTTTAAGAAACAATAATTAATTTTTATATGCATAAAATATCTTCATTACAAATTTTAGTTTTATTAATAGGAATATTTTTTATATTTAATCCTCAAAGTTCTCTTGCGGCACAATTGAGTTTTAAAATTGTACCAAACACAGAGTATGGAGATAAAGCTACAAATATTGAAGTTCGTGTAGATCCAGAATCAAAAAACATAAATGTAATTGAAGGTGGTATATCTTTTAGTGGACCTTCTTCTAAAGATTTATTTATTGAAATAATTAAAGATAATTCTGTTTTTTCAATTTGGCCGACGGAACCTTTTTTTGATAAAGATAAAAAGATAATTTATTTTGTGGCAGGTACACCACAAGGATTAAATCAAGAAGGTTTACTTTTTAAAATCCGTTTGTTCTCAGAAATTCAGGGTAAGTTAGATGTATCTTGGAGTGGTGTTAAAACATTTTTGAATGATGGTTTAGGTACAGAAGAAGCTACTTCAGTAAAATCTTTGACTTTAGAATTAGATAATCAAGATTTAGAAAAAATAAATAATAAATCAGTAGAAAGTTTTGAGCAAAAAGAAATTTTTTCTCGATTTAATTTTTCAAAAAGTGTTATAATATTGTTATTAATTATTATTTTAGTTAGTACTATTTTTTATGGATACAAAAAATTTATTAAAAATTAAGATTTCTGTTTTTACTTTTGTTTTTGTATCTACTTTTTTATTTTTTAGTTTTAGTACTGTAAATGCTGCGAATCTTAGAATAAATTCAGGTTCATTGAGTTTGCCAGTAGGTAACACAACGACATTGTCTGTACTTGTAAATTCTGAAGGGGTGGCTGTAAATAACGCTGAAGGAACGATAAGTTTTCCGTCTGATTTATTTGAGGTTTTATCAGTAAGTAAATCAGGTTCAGTTTTTTCTTTATGGATAGAAGAGCCTTCTTTTTCTAATTCTTCTGGAATTATTGCATTTAACGGAGGTGTACCGACTCCTGGATTCAATGGTTCTGCCGGTAAGGTTATTTCTTTCGTTGTAAGAGCAAAAAAGACAGGTCAAGGGGAATTTATTTTTTCTTCTTCTGTTGTCCGGGCAAATGATGGTCTTGGTACTGATATTCTAAGTTCAAAAAATACAAGCACTATACAGATACAACCCTCTACTCCTAAAGAAGTTGAAGTGGTGCAGAAAGAAATTAAACCAATATCAAATAGCACTTTACAAACACCTTCTATTACTTCATCTACTCACCCAGATCAGGAGATTTGGTATGCTTCTACTACCGCTACTTTTAATTGGAATATTCCAAGTACAGCTACTTCCATTCAAACAGCTTTTAATAAAGTCTTAGATTCTGTACCAAGTATTACTTACGATAGTTCTGTCTCACAAAAAACTCTGACTAGTCTTCCTGATAGAGTATTTTATTTTCACTTGAGATATCAAGACGGTGGTAAATGGAGTCCTGTTGCTCACTATAAATTTAAAGTTGACGCTACTTCTCCAGAAGTATTTACTCCTAGTGTTAGAGATGTTGGAAATAACAACTTGCTTAAATTAGATGCAGTAGATGCCACTTCAGGCATTGACCATTATACTATTCAAATAGATGAAACTCCGACTTTTACAGTTAGGACAAGCGATCTAACTAATAATGAATATGTTCTACCTATCTTAAAAGAAGGACAACATGATATTGCTATTGTCGCTTTTGATAAAGCTGGAAATAAAAGAGAGGTGAAAACTACTTTTATCAATGCTTTTGAAATAACTTCACCAGAAATAAAAGTAGAACCTACGGATATATTTGTAGGTAATACTGTAAATATTTCAGGAAAAACAAATTATCCTAATACAGAAGTTACCATAACTGTTGTATCAGGAGAAAAAGAAATAAACCTTTATTCTGCAATAACAGATATTGATGGAATGTTTACTTTAGCTACAAATAAAATTAAGACTGTTGGAATATATAATGTGTCTGCTGTAAATACAGTTGGAGAAAATATAGCTAGTGATCCTTCAGAGACTGTCCAATTTAAAGTAAACGATAAAGACATGCTTAAGTTGGTTATAAATAAATATCATTTAATAGCTGTGGGTATCGGAATAGTTTTACTTCTAATTTTACTTATTCTTGGTTGGGCTAAGTATTTAATGCTTCGAAGAAAAATTAAAAATGGGGGAGCTCATCCAGTAGAAAATGTTTACAAAGCAACCTTACTCTTGAAAGAAGAATTAGATAAGCAGTTGAAAGTTTTAGAAAAAATTAAAACCGAAGGTTCAATGAATGAAAAGGAAGAAAAAGTATTGAATGATATTCAAAAGAAAGAAGAGATTATATTAAACGATATTCAAAAGAAATAATAGCAAAACAAAAAATCGCCCTTGTATGGGCGATTTTTTGTTTTGTAGGAAGTATGTTATTATAAATTTTTCTTTAGAAAAATAGCATGAATAATAAGATATTTTTAAAAATTATATACGTTTTCGCTTTTGTTGGTTTTGTTTTTGTTGCTGTTTTTATTTCTATGCAATTTGGATGGCTGAATGTTCGAGGTTCTATCTCTGAAAGAAATAGTTTTTTTGGTCAAGTTAAAAAGACTGATAATACAAATGGATGTTTAAATGCGCCTAAAACCTCTGAAGAAGAAGTGCTTTGTGCGTGGGCGGATACTGCAGAATGGGCCGTTGTTCGCGATGGACTTAAAAAAGATGCGTCTATTATACAAAAAGTATCAGAAGAGACAGGGGTACCTGCTCGGATGATTGCAGCGTCTGTCGTACCTGAACAAATTAGATTTTTTACTTCGAATAGAGAAAGCTTCAAAAGGTATTTTGAACCCATGAAACTTCTAGGTTCAATGTCTCAGTTCTCTCTCGGTGTTTCAGGGATCAAACAAGAAACTGCAAATGACATAGAAAAATATTCGAATGAACCTACTTCTGTATTTTATCCAGGTGAGGGAATAGCAGAGTTGTTAAAATATCCGGAAGGGGTAAATCATGATGCCGAACTTTATAAAAGACTTACAGATGCTAAGGACCATTACTATTCTTATCTCTATACAGCTGTGTATTTAAAAGAAATAGAGATGCAATGGAAAAATGCAGGTTTTGAAGTATATGATAGACCAGATGTTTTGGTTACTCTCTTTAACCTTGGTTTTAAAGCGTCCAGTCCTAAACCAAATCCGCAAGTTGCTGGTTCTGGTATTTTTGTCGGCGGTAAAAATTATACTTTCGGATTACTTGGAACTTCTTTTTATAACTCAAATGAACTTATCGAAATTTTCCCAAATTGATGACTTTTAATCTTTATTTTGTTATATTCTATCCATGTCATTAAGTATAGGAATCGTCGGTTTGCCAAACGTGGGGAAGTCCACGCTTTTTAATACGCTTACAAAGAAGTCTGTTCCAGCTGAGAACTATCCTTTTTGTACTATTGATCCATCAGTAGGTATTGTGCCTGTGCCAGATGAAAGACTTTATAAACTTGCAGAATTTTCTAAGACAAAGAAAACTATTCCAGCAGTAATAGAATTTGTAGATATCGCAGGTTTAGTCGCTGGAGCTTCTAAAGGTGAAGGTTTGGGAAATAAATTCCTTGCAAACATTCGTGAAGTAGATGCGATATTACACATGGTCAGAACTTTTCATGATAAAGATATAATACATGTCGCAAATAAAGTAGACCCATTGTCAGATATAGAAGTTATAAATCTTGAGCTTATTCTTGCAGATTTAGAAACTGTTCAAAAAAGAATTTCAAATATTACTCGTGAAGTAAAAAGAGGGGATAAAGAATTTGTAAAAGAAGATGCTGTTTTAAAGAAAGTTGAAGCCACATTGCTAGATTCTAAAATGGCAAATAGCTTAGATCTCGACGAAGAAGAAAAGAAAATTTTAAGTACAATGCATTTACTCTCTGCGAAGCCAGTTCTTTATGGACTCAATACTTCAGCAGCAGATGAAGGGGACATAGAAGAAGTAGCAAAGAAAGTAAAAGAGAAATATGGCGCTTATGTAAAGATAGATCCGATATTTGAAACAGGGCTAGATGACCTCATAAAAGAAAGTTATAAATTACTTAATTTAGAAGTGTATTTTACTACTGGAGTAGAAGAAACCCGTGCGTGGACTATAAGCGTAGGTAGTACTGCCCCTGTTGCAGGTATGGCAATACACACTGATTTTAAAGACAAATTTATCCGTGCTGAGGTAACAGCTTATGAAAAGCTCATGGAAGCAGGATCTTATGCCGTAGCCCGTGAAAAAGGCTGGGTACGCATAGAAGGAAAGGAATATATAGTAAAAGATGGGGATGTAATAGAATTTAAAATATAAAAAAATACTGCGCGGTGTTGCCGCGCAGTTTGAGAAGTTTTAAGATTTTTTTTCTGGTGGTAACTTTTTGAAAACTTTTTTACCAAGAGCAATCATATCATTTTGTATAAGAGGTCTGCCTGTTTTTACAACAAAATGACTCGTTAAACGAAATTCTATAATTGCATTTGTTACCTGGAGTGCATTTTTGAATTTAAAAGGTAAATTCTCAATGCAAAAGTCTATCAACGCTTTTTCTTCTTTTGCCATTTTAAAAATGTTTTAGAAGTTTTGGTTAAGAAGTATTATTCCTTAACCTATGTATACCAGAGGTTCTACCTTTGGTCAGTCCGACTTTGGTCAGATTTGCGTCTTCGCAAAGGGATATACATAACCATTCGTCATTTCGAATGAATTTAAAACAATAAATTAAAATCCTTACAACTTTCGTAAAGAAGAATCATTATTGAAAGATTAAAAAGAAAATTACTTAGTTTTTTTTGAGGCAGGTAATTTTGCGAATACTTTTTTAGCTAGGCCTTCGGGGGTTTCCGCTGTCTCTTTTCCAGAATATAGCTTGTAGCTATTTATTATGTAACGAGATTTAATAATATCTTCTATTTCCTTTTCATCTTTAAAAGGGCCATTTCCAATATGTATTCCTGCGTAAACAACGATTCCGTGCTTTCTCATGATAAGAAATTTTAAAAGTGAACGATTTATTTCAAAATTAATTTACCACAGAAAAGGTAGATTGTCTACTTAGTTTTTTTTTGATAGAGTATTTGTTTTCTTTGGATTTTGTTTTTTGAGTTGAGAGATTTCTTCTAAGAGAGTTTTGAGAGTGTTTTCTATTTGTTTGAATTTCTCTTTTTCTTCTTCCTCTTCTTTTATGTCTTCTTCGTCTTCTTCGTTTATTTCCTCAACATCCTCAGATATGTCTTCCACGTCTTCCTGAATCTCATCAACGTCTTTCTGAATCTCTTCCACATCTTCAGAAATCTCTTCCACGTCTTCCTGAATCTCATCAACGTCTTTCTGAATCTCCTCCACATCTTCAGAAATCTCGTCTACATTTTCTTGCAATTCCTCGATGTCTTCTGAGACTTCTTCTAAGTCATCAGAGTGTTGGTTGATGGTAATCTGAATAAAGATAGATAGATAAATAGCCTCGAGTGATACAAGAGTAGTGAGGATAAGGAGGATACTGTCAGTAGAAAAACCAAATAATCGTAGAGAAAAAATAGCCACAAAGCCTATGGTGTGTACTATCAGAGATTGAGTTGAGCCGACCCAACTAGTTATTTTTTTTGAGAAATCTTTTCGATTTTTTTTCATAATTTTTTAATTACGTACACAACTTTCAGAAGACTGAAAGCATATAAATTTTTCTTAATTATTAGCTCTTAATATGATATACTAAGTGTTATGGAAACACAACAAACAATAGGGTCTGTAAAGACTAAATTAAACATCGGTTTCTTCTTTTTATCATTAGGTGTGCTTATCACTCTTATTACTTCAGTCGTTTCTTTTTTAAATCTTATTTTTGCTACGCTAGATAAACGTTTTCCAGATGTTCTAAATTCTACATATCAATACGGTTATTCTACTTATGATTATGAAAGTATTCGTATGGCCCTTGCAACTCTTATAATATTTTTTCCAGTATTTTTGGTAATTTCATTTTATTGGAGGAAGTACGGTGAAGGTCTTATGAGTCATGTTGATGAGGTCGTTCGAAAGTGGGTTATATACATAATATTATTTATGTCTTCTCTTGTTGTTGTCATTGATCTCGTTACCCTTGTAAAGTATTTCGTCTCAGGAGAGGTTACTAGTAGATTTATCTTAAAAGTAGTCGCTGCTCTTGTTGTAGCTACATTTGTAGGAGTTTATTATATGTTTGAGTTAACTAATAGAAAAAAGTTTCTGGGTATGCCTGTGGGTGTTTGGGCAGTAGCAAAATCTTCTTTGTTAGTTATATTTTTAATTGGTTACAGTTTTTCTATAGCAGGTAGTCCAACAACTCAAAGACTTTTGAGACTCGATGACAGGAGAGTTTCCGACTTACAAAATATACAATATCAAGTGATAAATCATTGGCAACAAAAAGAAAAATTACCAGCGACGATAGCTGAGCTTTCAAACCCTCTCACGGGATACTCATTACCAGTGGATCCAGAATTTGAAAAAGGTTTAAGTTATGAATATATAGTTAAGGATGCAATGAGTTTTGAATTGTGTGCTACCTTTGCTCGTCCTATCCCAAAGGGATGGAGAGAATACAGTAATGGTGGAGTGATGCCTATGTATCCTGAGAAAGATATTGCTGTGTCTTCTTATCCGTATCCAGGTGGAGGAGTTAATGAATCCTGGAGTCACGAGGCGGGACGTACTTGTTTTACTCGTACGATAGATAAAGATATTTACCCACCATTTAAAAATCAATAATTTGTTTCGTATGAAAGAATATAATCATTTAAAGATAGAAAAAAAATGGCAAAGTGAGTGGCAAAAGAAAAAAGTCTATCAAACAAAAAATAACTTTAAGCAGAAAAAGTTTTATGTTTTAGATATGTTTCCGTATCCTTCAGGGGTAGGGTTGCATGTTGGGCATCCTCGTGGGTATATCGCTAGTGATGTTTATGCCAGAATGAAGAGAATGAGTGGATACAATGTACTTCACCCTATGGGCTATGATGCTTTTGGTTTACCCGCCGAACAGTACGCAATAGAGCATAAGATAAATCCAGAAAAAGCTGTGGCGATAAATGTCAAAACTTTTGAAAAACAGCTTTCTGTTATTGGTCTTTCTTATGATTGGGAAAGAAGAGTAAATACTACTGACCCAGAGTATTACAAATGGACTCAATGGATATTTTTACAACTTTTTAATTCTTATTACGATACAAAGAAAAACAAGGCACAGTCTATAAATGTACTTGTAAAAATATTTGAAAAATCTGGGAATAAAAATGTTTCGGCTCACTCTGGAAATGTAGAAGTATTTTCTGCTTCAGAATGGAAAAATTTTAGTTTATTAAAGAAGCAAGAAATATTAATGCAGTATCGTCTTGCGTACGAAGCTGATACAGAAGTTAATTGGTGTCAAAATCTTGGTACTGTGCTTGCTAATGATGAAATTGTAAATGATAAAGAAGGAAAGATGGTCTCAGAACGCGGCGGACATCCAGTAGAAAAAATAAAAATCAAACAATGGCTCATGCGTATTACTGCTTATGCGGAGAGGTTGATTGATGGCTTAGAAAAACTTGATTGGCCTAATTCAATAAAAGAAATACAAAAAAATTGGATAGGTAAATCAGAAGGTAGTGAGATTGAATTTAAAATTAAAAATAGTAATAAAAAAATAAAAGTATTTACAACTCGTGCTGATACTATTTTTGGTGCTACTTATGTAGTGCTTGCGCCTGAGCATGAGCTTGTCTTTGAGCTTAAGGAAAATATTTTGAATTGGGACGAAGTACTTGCATATATAGAGAAGACTAAAAGTGAAGAAGATGCTGATCGTATTGCAGAAGGTAAAGAAAAAACTGGAGTTGAATTAAAAAATATAAAAGTTATAAATCCTGCAAACAACGAAGAACTTTCTGTGTGGATTGCTGATTATGTATTAGCGGGATACGGCACAGGAGCAATAATGGCAGTGCCTATGCACGACCAACGTGATAGAGATTTTGCTGTTAGATTTAATCTACCTATTATAGACAAGCCTTTTGTTGACGCAAAAGAAATTACCGAAAAAGTTGGCGGGAAGGTGGTAAAAAAATATAAAATGCGGGATGCTATATTTGCTAGGCAGAGATATTGGGGCGAACCTATTCCTCTCTCAAGAGATAAAAATGGAATTATTAATGAAGTTAAAAAGTTGCCACTGGTACTTCCGAAAGTAAAATCATACGAACCAACCGGAAAAGCTGAGGGTCCTCTTGCTGGAGTAAGTAGCTGGGTCAAAGCAGGATATGAGACAAATACGATGCCTGGTTGGGCAGGATCTTCTTGGTATTTCTTACGTTATATGGATCCGAAAAATAAGAAAAATTTAGTAGGGGATAAAGAAATAAAATATTGGAAAAATGTAGATATGTATGTAGGTGGCGCAGAACATGCTACGGGGCATTTACTTTATTCTCGTTTTTGGCATAAATTCTTAAAAGATATAAATATCGCTGTTACCGAAGAACCATTTCAGAAAATGAGAAATCAAGGAATGATATTGGCAAATGATGGACGCAAGATGAGTAAGAGATGGGGTAATGTAATAAATCCTGACGATATGGTAAAGACTTATGGTGCAGATACACTCCGACTTTACGAAATGTTTATTGGCCCTTTTGATCAATATGCAGCATGGAGTACAGAAAGTATAATTGGCCCACGAAGATTTTTGGAAAGAGTTTGGAGACTTGTAGATAAAGTAGATGTAAAAGCAAAAAGTTCAAAAGAGTTTTTAAATTCACTACATAAAACCATTTTGAAAGTCACTGAAGATATTGAAAATATGCGTTTTAACACTTCTGTCTCAGCTTTAATGATTCTTTTAAGTGAGATAGAAAAAGAAGAAAAACTAAATAAAGAAGATTTTAAAAAATTCTTACAAATTCTAGCACCTTTTGCTCCGCATATGAGTGAGGAATTATGGAATTTGCTTGGTGAAAAAAAATCTATTCATATCTCAGGTTGGCCTAAATCTGAAAATAAATTTATGAAGCAAGATGAAGTAAAAATTGCTGTGCAGATAAATGGAAAAGTTAGAACTGAATTAGTGGTAGAGACAGACATATCTGAAGATATGATAAAGAAAATAGTTCTTGCAAATGATGTAGTAGATAAATTTTTAAATGGTCAAACCCCTAAAAGAGTTATCTATGTTAAAAATAGACTTATCAACATCGTTGTATAATTGCGCTAGGTCTACAAGTCATAGTATTATGTATCTACTATAAGTGTCGTTATCTTTATTAATTTTTTATTAACAATAAATAAATATGTTATCAAATATTTTAGATAGAGTTTCTTTTTGGTCACTTTTCTTAGTGATAGTTTTATTACCAGTTTTTTTCTTGCCTTTTATAAAAATACCAATTGAAGTAAGTAAAGGACTTTTGCTTGTTTCTGGTTTGGCTATATCTCTTATCTCTTATGCCGCAGCTCGTTTTTCTGATGGAAAAATTGTATTACCAAAATCCTACTCTCTCGTTTCAGGTTTTGTTGTTGTTATTGTATTTTTAGTTTCTGCAACTTTTTCTAATGTAAAAGATGTTGCTTTCTTTGGAAGTATGCTTGATGTTGGGACATTCTGGTTTATGTTGTCTGCTATTATGCTTATGTTTATGTCGGCTATTGTTTTTAAAGATAAAGAAAAAGCAAAAAAGTTAGTTTGCGGTTTAGCTATTTCTTTAGGATTGGTCTTTTTATTGCAAATCTTACGTTTTTTTATGCCTGACACTTTGTCTTTTGGTTTATTGGGCTCAAAAACAGACAATGTTTTGGGTTCTTGGAATTCTCTAGGAGTAGTTGCTGGTTTCTCTACTATTTTTGCTTTATTTGTAATGGAATTTTTTAATTTATCTAAAATAAAAAAATACTTACTTGGAGGTTTGGTATTGGTTTCAATTCTTTTGACGGCTGCGGTAAATTTTGATTTGGTTTGGCAAATGGTGGGAGTATTCGCTCTTATTATTTTTGTTTATAAAATATCTTCTTCAAACAACAACGAAGAAAATAAAAGAAATGATTTTCCTGTCATACCTTTTGTTGTGATACTTCTGTCTCTCTTATTCTTTATTTCAGGTAGATTTGTTGGTACTTTATTACCTGATAAATTAGGTGTTTCATATATAGAATTAAATCCTTCTGTTACTTCTACTTTTAACGTAGGTAAAAAAGTACTTGCAGAAAATCCTGTAATTGGTGTAGGTCCAAATAGTTTTGAGCAAGTGTGGGCTAAATACAAACCTTTATCTGTAAATCAGACAAATTTCTGGGATACCTCATTTAGTTTTGGTTCAGGAACTATTCCAACCTTAGGTATTAGTACAGGCATATTAGGTATATTAGCTTTACTGTTATTATTTGGTGTGTTTATTGTGAACGGTGTAAAGTTTTTTTGGAAGAATTTGAAAAATCAAGAAGCTTTTGAGGTGATGGTGTTCTTTATCGCTTCATTATTTTTGATTTTGATTTCTTTCTTTTACTCTGTAAGCATGGTTCCGTTTCTTCTCATGTTTGCTTTGATGGGTGTGTTCATAGGTCTTTCTTCTACTATGAAAGATAACGGAACGTTATATACTGATTTTCTGAATGATCCTAGAAAAAGTTTCTTCTTTATATTGTCTTTAGTTTTGGTCATGATTGCAACTGCTGGAGTTTCATTTAAATACATGGAACGCTTTGCTTCTGTTTCTTATTTTGCAAAAGCAATTGGATCTAAAGAAGTGGCACAAGCTGAAAGGTATATCAATAAAGCTATAATGCTTAATCCTAATGATTTGTATTTTAGAACTTATTCTCAAGTTTACTTAAGTAAGATGGCAGAATTGATAGCAAAAGGGGATCTGTCTTCAGAACAAAAGACAGAACTTCAAGCGTATTTTGATGAAGCTATCAAAGGAGCAAATTCTGCTATTCAATACAATCCTTACAATCATGTGAACTATCAAACTTTAGGTAATATATATACTGCTGTTGCTAGAGAGGGTGTAGAGGGTGCTTATACAAATGCGATAGAAGCTTATAAAAAAGCAGTTGAATTAAATCCACGAAATCCAGGATTAAAACTTGCAATAGCTTCTGCTTATTTATCTTTAAATAATTTAGCTGAGGCGAGGATAGCAGCAATAGAGTCTCTTGAATTAAAAGCTGATGTTGTAGATACTCTTGTGACTCTTGCTCAGATTGAAAGACTGGATGGTAAAAATTCTCAAGCTATAATGTACGCCGAACAAGCTGTGTTTTTATCTCCAAACAATAAAGAATTGTTGAATTTCTTGAATACTTTGAAGGGTAATAACACTCCTGTTGTAACTGAAAAAGAAACAACAAAAAGCGAAGAGCAAGAAACTAAAAAAACAAACTAAGGATATTTTAGAGATATATAAGAATGGAGAAAATTTTCAGAATTTTTGGTAAAGAATATAGCAACATGAACCAAGCAGCACTTCTGCTTGGTTCGTTTGCTTTTTTGTCTCAAGTTTTGGGATTATTTAGAGATAGGGCAATAGCACACTTTATCGGTCCTTCTCCTACTTTGGATGCTTATTATGCTGCATTTAGAATTCCTGATCTTATTTTTATTTCTATTGCTTCACTTGTCTCTATCACTGTTCTTATTCCTTTCATTTTACAAAGAATGAATGATGGAAAAGTTACTGAAGAAGCGAAAAGGTTTTTGAGTGATGTATTTACTATTTTTCTATTTACGATGATAGTCGTCTCTTTTATTGTGTTTATTTTTATGCCTAAAATTGCTCCACTTATTGCTCCAGGATTTAGTCATGAGATGCAGCAGAGAGTGGTGGACTTGTCTCGTATCATGTTGCTTTCACCGATATTTTTGGGACTTTCAAATTTATTTGGTTCTGTTACTCAACTTTTTAAGAAATTCTTTATATATTCTTTAAGTCCTGTATTTTATAATTTTGGTATTATTGCAGGTATTATATTTTTGTATCCATTATGGGGTATAGCTGGTTTAGCTTACGGTGTAGTTTTCGGTGCATGTATGCATTTCTTGATTCAGTTATTCGCATCTTCCTATTGTGGTTTTACCCCAAGTTTTAGTCGAAAGATAAATTGGAAAAATATAAGACAAGTTTTCATCACATCTGTACCTAGGACTTTAGGTTTATCTTTCAATAACATTGCTCTTATTTTTATAATTTCTTTTGCTTCTTTTTTGACTAGTGGCTCTATTTCTATTTTTAATTTATCTTTAAATTTACAATCCGTGCCACTCGGTATCATTGGTTTATCTTATGCTGTGGCTGCTTTTCCCATGCTTACAAAATCTTACTCTGCTGGAAAATTAGAAGAATTTAAAGATTATATAAATACTGGAGCTAAACAAATTATTTTCTGGTCTTTACCCATTACGTTTTTGTTTATTGTTCTTCGTGCGCAGATAGTTCGTGTTATTTTAGGTTCTGGATCTTTTTCTTGGGAAAACACTAGGCTTGTCGCTGCTAGTCTAGCTATCTTTGCAACTTCAATTGTAGCTCAAGGACTAACAGCTCTTTTTGCAAGAGCTTATTATGCAGGAGGAAATACAAAAAGACCTCTTCTCGTGAATTTTGTTTCATCTGTTTCTATAATTCTATTTTCTTCTGTTTTTCTTTATTTATTTAGGGAGTACGCTCTATTTCAATATTTCATAGAATCTATTTTGAAAGTTTCTGATATACCAGGTACTGAAGTTTTGATGCTTCCACTTGCTTATAGTTTTGGAACAATTATTAATTGTCTTATATTAGGGTTTTTTGTTAAAAAAGATTTTATGCGAGAAAGGGTGTTTATATCAAAAGCATTTTTCCAAAGCTTGGCTGCGTCTTTCTTTTTAGGTCTTGTAACTTATTTGAGTCTAAATGCTTTTGCTGGTGTCTTTAGTAATGAAACATTTTTCGGTGTTTTATTTGAAGGACTTATTTCTGGGGTGTTCGGTATCCTTGCAGGAGGAATTGTTCTTTATTTATTTAAAAATGAGCAATTATTTGATCTCATTAATACTTTGAGAACTAAATTCTGGAAAGCGAAAATTATCATATCAGAAGAAGAAGGGCTTTAAGAATTAAGATTTTTCTGTTATATTGTAAAGTAAGCCCATAAGGGCCCATTTTATGTTTTCATTTTCTAGAATATTCAAATATATATGGTTATTTATCAAGCCTTACAAAACGGCTTTTTTCTCATTGTTTTTTTTAGCTTTAGGAAGAATTCTTTTTTCTGGAATTCTAACCGGTTATCTGTATAAAAATATTATTGACACTTTAAATAATACTCTTATATCTATACAAGATAGATATCATTTAGCTTTACTTTTTGTTATTCCGATGGCAGTAGCTTTTGTTATATCAATGTTTATGACCAGATATATGGAGTGGGTAAACTTTAGATATTTAAGTAAAGTTTTAAAAAATATTTATGATTATTCTTTCCAGAGATTGATGACTCATTCGTATGGTTTTTATAATAATACTTTTGCTGGTAGTTTGGTGGCAAAAGTAAAACGTTTAGTTAAATCTTTTGAGACGGTGAATAATATAATGGTAAATACTTTTTGGTCCATTATTCTAATGGTTATAAGTTCTACTGTGGCCTTGTATTTTCAATCTAAAACATTAGCTTTGTATTTCTTGGTATGGTGTATTTTTTACTCGATTATTACTTTGTTTTTTGTTAAACAAAAGATCAAGATAGATATGCAACGAGCAGAGGCAGACTCTCGGATGACGGGTGTATTAGCTGATTCTATTACTAATATTTCAAATATAAAAGTTTTTTCAGCTTTCACAAAAGAATTTTATGCTTTTAAAGAAGTTTCAACTTTCTTGAAAGACCGTAGATATGCTGCATGGAAATTTTCTTTAAACAGACATGCTTTACAGGCTTTTTTGATGACATCTTTTCATATTTTCATATTGATGACCATGATATCTTTATGGAGTCGGGGTGAGATAACTGTCGGTGTCTTTGTTATGGCCTATGTGTATTTTATTGGAATTATAGATAGAATTTGGGACTTATCTTCTGGTCTTACTAATTTTATGGAAGCATTAACTGATGCACAAGAAATGGTAGATATATTTGAGCAAAATATAGAAGTAAAAGATTTGGTGGTTCCAGAAAATTCTAGAATGAAAGAAGGAGTAATTGAATTTAAAAATGTTTCTTTTGGGTACATTGAAGAAGTGGACGTTTTGAGTAATTTTAATTTAAAGATAGAGAAAGGTGAGAAGATAGGCTTGGTGGGGCATTCTGGAAGTGGTAAATCTACTATTACAAAATTATTACTTCGTTTTACTGATGTAAATTCTGGCGAGATACTGATTGATGGACAAAATATCTCAAATGTAACACAAGATGATTTACGTAGAGCGATATCTTATGTGCCTCAAGAATCTATTTTATTTCACCGTTCTATAAAAGAAAACATCGGATATTCTAAAGACGGAGCAACAGATGAAGAAATTATTGAAGCAGCAAAGAAAGCGCATGCTCATAATTTTATAGAGTCTATGTCTCATGGTTATGATAGTTTGGTTGGTGAAAGAGGGATAAAACTCTCGGGTGGTGAACGTCAGCGTGTAGCCATAGCTCGAGCAATGCTTAAACCTGCTCCGATACTTGTCTTAGATGAAGCAACAAGTTCGCTTGATAGTGTCAGCGAAGCATTTATTCAAGATGCTTTTAATGAGCTTATGAAAAACAAGACTACAATAGTTATTGCCCATAGACTTTCTACAATACAGAAAATGGATAGGATTATTGTTCTTGATAAAGGTAAAATAGTAGAAGAAGGAAATCATAAGGAGTTATTAGAAAAAAATGGTTTTTATGCAAATCTTTGGAACCGCCAAACAGGAGGATTCTTAGAAGAATAAAATTTATGGAACTAAAAAATATTAGAAACTTTTCAATTATAGCGCATATCGACCATGGTAAAAGTACCTTGGCTGATAGAATGCTTGAAATAACTCACACTATTGAGACTCGTAAAATGCGTGACCAGGTTCTGGATTCTATGGAACTTGAGCGTGAAAGGGGTATCACTATAAAGATGCAGCCAGTGCGCATGGAATACCCATTAGAAGGGCAAAATTACGTTTTAAACCTTATTGATACACCTGGGCATATAGACTTCTCATACGAGGTTTCTCGGGCTTTAAAGGCGGTAGAAGGCTCAATACTATTAGTAGATAGTACTCAAGGTGTTCAAGCTCAAACTCTAACCACTCTGAATATGGCTCGTGAAGGAGGGCTAAAAATTATTCCTGTTTTATCAAAAATAGACTCACCTTTGTCTCGAGTAGAAGAAGTTACAGAGGAAGTCGTAGAGCTTTTAGACTGTGATCCAGATGAAATACTTCTTGTCTCAGGGCGTACAGGAGAAGGAGTAGAAGAACTCTTAAAAGAAGTTATCAGAAGAGTTCCACCGCCAGTAAAAACTTATGAGGAAGACAATCAACTTCGCGCACTTGTTTTTGATTTTAAATATTCAAATCATCGAGGGGTTATAGTCTTTGTACGTATATTAGATGGAAAAATTAGAAAAAATGATCAACTTCTCTTTTCTGTTTCAGGTGAGAAATTTACTTCTCTTGAAGTAGGTACGTTTTCACCAGAAGAAACACCTCGGGAATTTCTTGCTGCTGGAGACACTGGATATATTGTAACTGGTATAAAAAAGCCAGGCATTGCTTCTGTTGGAGATACTATTACTATGCTTAAAAACCCAATGGAAGCACTTCCTGGATATATGAAACCTATTCCGATAGTCTGGGCATCTATTTTTCCGGAAGATGCAGATGATTTTCTTGAACTCAAAATGGCACTTAGTAAATTGAAATTATCCGACTCTTCTTTTTCTTTTGAAGAAGAGTCCAGCGGTTCTCTTGGACGTGGTTTTCGAGCAGGATTTTTAGGAATGCTTCATTTAGAGATTATTACTGAAAGATTGAAAAGAGAGTTTAATCTTGAGCTTGTTATTACAACACCTTCTATCACTTACGAAGTGACAAGTAAAAATGGTAAAAAAGAAAAGATTTATTCACCATACTTTTTTCCAGATGATGCAAATATTACAGAAGTTTTAGAACCTTGGGTTGATGCGAAGATTATCGTACCTTCACCGTATCTTGGTGGAGTAATGCAGATACTTTTTGATCACGAAGCAGAAGTCGGAGAGACAATGACTTTTGGAGATAACCGTTCTCAATTATCACTTAAGATGCCTCTTCGAGAATTAATGCGTAATTTTTTTGATGAATTAAAAAGTGTGTCTTCTGGCTATGGTTCTAT